>JABDQK010000244.1 GCA_013042255.1 Flavobacteriaceae bacterium
GTTGGGCATCCTCGATGCTGATACTGTTACTGTCTGACACTCCTCCTTTTACTTCTTGTTTGCACAACCGTTGCTAAAATTGTAATATTACCTGCAAACTAAACCAAGGTAAATGACGGCCAAAAAATCCAATGCGCACAGGGAAAACGAACATATCGTTGATAATAAGGAGTTAAATATCTGGGAGGCGCTGATTCCTGTTTTTGCCCTGGTGGGAATGCTCGCCTACAACGTCTACGTTTTTGGAGATAATGCGATCAGCGGTTCTAACCAGTTCATTTTACTTATGGGAGGGGCAGTTGCTGCCATCGTAGGGTTTTTTAACAAAGTTTCCTACAAACAAATGCTTGCCGAAGTAGCCGAAAATGTAAAGTCGACCACAGGCGCTCTCCTCATCCTCCTAATGGTGGGAGCCCTTGCAGGTACCTGGCTGGTGAGTGGTATAATTCCGGCCATGATCTATTACGGCCTGCAGATCCTGAACCCAACAATTTTCCTTGCAGCCTGTGTCATTATTTGTGCCATCATTTCCATCGCTACCGGTAGTAGCTGGACAACGGCAGCAACCGTTGGAATTGCGTTAATAGGAATTGGTGACGCCCTGGGTATATCCCTTGGGATGACAGCCGGAGCCGTACTCTCGGGAGCTTATTTCGGGGACAAAATGTCCCCCCTTTCAGATACTACTAATCTGGCCCCGGCAATGGCAGGAGGAGAATTATTCGGGCATATCCGATATATGACATTTACCACTGTCCCTACCATAACGGTTACACTGATCGTATTTATAATTATTGGTTTGAATCTGGAGACATCAGGTGTTGCAGATACCGAGAGTATACTAAGCTCGATAAAAGCCACCTTTAATATTAACGGCTGGTTGTTTATCGTACCGCTGGTAGTCATCCTGCTGATTGTGAAAAAAGCGCCGCCGCTGATGGCGCTTCTGATCGGTACTCTTTTGGGCGGTGCCTTTGCCCTCTTCTTTCAGCCTGAAATCGTTGCTGGACTTACCGGAGCCAAAGAACTCACCTTTGAAACTGGTTACAAAGGCATTCTCAATGCCATTACTATCAATACCTCCATAGCAACTGACAACCCTGCGCTGAACGACCTGTTTTCTGCCAAAGGGATGGCGGGAATGCTGGGCACGATTTGGCTGATCGTCTGTGCAATGGTATTCGGAGGGATCATGGATGGCATAGGAGCCCTGTCGAGAATTACCACTGCTCTTTTGGGTCTGGCGAAAACCACCTTTGGGCTCTTTGCAAGTACAGTTGGAAGCTGTATCGCACTGAATATCACAGCTTCAGATCAATACCTGGCCATCGTTGTTCCAGGAAAGATGTTTGCCAAAGCTTATGAAGATCGTGGCCTCGCACCCGAAAACCTGAGCAGGACACTGGAAGATTCCGGCACAGTCACCTCTGTCCTGATTCCCTGGAATACTTGTGGCGCCTACCACAGTGGTGTTCTGGGAGTAAGCGTCGCGGAATATTTTGTCTATGCTATCTTTAATTGGTTAAGCCCAATGATGACCCTTACGTTTGCAGCCTTACAGATTAAGATCAAACAACTGGTAAAGGTCCCTGTAAAATAAGCTCATTCTACCTTGCAGAATTCCTCATTTATTTCCTAATTTTCGGCCCCAAACAAAGATCTGATTTCAATGGCTTTAGTGAAATTTACCGGCACATCCGCAAATACGATAGGGGAACTTCCGGCCCCGGGAACTACCCCGCCTGATTTTATATTTACAACGCGTGATCTCACTTCGGTTAGCCTGGATCAATTCAGAGGGAAGAATGTCATTCTCAATATATTCCCATCGGTTGGTACTGACACATGTGCCCAGTCTGTCCGAACTTTCAATAGGGAGGCAGCAGAAATTAATAATGCTGTGGTCCTCTGTATCTCCAAAGATCTGCCCTTTGCTCTGAGTCAATTTTGTGGAGCTGAAGGCATTGATGGAGTACAGATGCTTAGTGATTATAAAAGCAAGGAATTTGGAGAAGCTTATGGGGTAACCTTTGTTGATGGCCCTTTCGAAGGACTTCTGGCGAGGGCAGTTGTAGTCCTCAATTCTGTTGGGGAAGTAGTCTATACCGAACTCGTTCCTTCCATTGGCAATGAACCAAATTATAAAGCAGCCCTCGAGGCCCTTCAAAATGAATAAAGATTCTTTTTTAATGAACAGGGTTAAGGGTTTTTTTTATGCCTTTAAAGGAGCTTTCCTCCTCTTGCGTACGGAGAGCAGTATTCAAATACAGTTTGTTATTGCAGTTTTAATTACTGCAGCCGGGTTTTACTACCAGATTTCAACTACAGAATGGATACTTCAAACTCTGGCTATTGGACTGGTCATGGGGGTTGAAGGGGTGAATACGGCTATAGAAAAACTCTCAGACTACGTCCAGCCGAATCACGACCCAAAAATCGGTTTTATCAAAGACATCTCGGCCGGGGCGGTTATGCTCGCTGCTATCGCAGCTACGATAGTTGGCCTTATCATCTATATCCCCAGAATATTTTAAAGGTCACACCTCTTCTGCTTCCTTGCTAAATTTGTATTTTTACACCATGAACTTTATGCATTAATGGCGACCAAGAAAAAAAAGTCCAGACCTACGGCTTCAAAAAAAAGAACATCTTTCAGGTTTTCAAGGCAGAATAAGATTATTCTCGGAAGCCTATTGATATTACTGAGTATTGCCCTGTTTTTTTCTTTTATCTCTTTTTATTTCACCTGGCAGGAGGATCAAAGTCTGCTTACTGAATTCGCAAATAGAAATGAACAGGCTAAAAATCTGCTGAATAAATTTGGTGCCAGTGTAAGTTATTATATAATGTACCGTGGCTTTGGCCTCGCTTCTTTTATCCTTCCCTTTTTGTTGTGCCTTACGGGCCTTTACCTTTTTCTCAGTATTCCTGGAAAAGCTCTTTGGAACAAATGGGTCTGGGGACTTCTCCTATTGATATGGACTTCTATTGCCCTGGGATTCTTTGCCGAAAAACAACCTTTACTGGGCGGACTGGTAGGCTATGAAATGAATGATTTCCTACAGGATTACACCGGAAAGATTGGGGTATTTCTTATTCTGCTTTTTATGCTAACCATTATACTGGTTCGGCTTTTTAAAATTACCCCGGAGGGAATCGCATCTTTCTTTAAATCAAAATCGGCCTCCCTTGTTTCCGATTTTAAAAGAAAAAAAACAGATTCCTCACCCACCCTCATGCCGGAAGAAAAGGAAACCGAGGTGGTCCTCGACACCTATACACACAAAAAAGATATTCCACACCTGGAAGATGCTCCAGTGGATAACGCGAACAGTTCAACAGCCAAAGAGGAAAAGAAGGAAGAGGAAATTGCCATGGAAGTTAGTACAGTTGCTGAAGAGAAAGAGGAAAGCGACCTGCTTTCAGATAAGCTGGTGGAGGACTTTGGTGAATTCGACCCCACCCTGGAGCTGAGTAATTATAAGTTTCCGCATCTTGACCTTCTCGACCAACACGGATTCACTGGAGGAATTACTATCAATCAGGAAGAGCTTGAGGAAAATAAGAATAAGATTGTCGATACTCTCAAAAATTACAAAATTGGAATCGCCCAGATCAAAGCTACTATTGGCCCCACGGTTACTCTATATGAAATTGTGCCGGAAGCTGGTGTAAGGATTTCCAGAATCAAGAACCTGGAAGATGATATCGCCCTGTCTTTGGCGGCTCTTGGGATACGGATTATCGCCCCGATACCCGGAAAAGGTACAATAGGGATCGAAGTTCCCAACAAAAAGGCCACTACGGTATCAATGCGTTCGGTGATCGCGTCGAGCAAATTCCAGAAAGCAGAAATGCAGCTGCCCATCGCTTTTGGAAAAACCATCAGCAATGAAACTTTTGTAGTTGACCTGGCCAAAATGCCTCACTTATTGATGGCTGGCGCAACAGGACAGGGTAAGTCGGTCGGACTAAATGCCGTGCTCACCTCCCTGCTCTACAAAAAACACCCGGCGGAAGTTAAGTTTATCCTGGTCGACCCTAAAAAAGTAGAATTAACCCTCTATAACAAGATTGAACGCCATTATCTGGCAAAACTCCCCGATTCTGAAGAGGCGATTATCACAGACAACACCAAAGTCATCCACACCCTAAACTCCCTTTGTATAGAGATGGACAACCGGTATGAGCTCCTGAAATCGGCAATGGTGCGGAACATCAAAGAATACAACGTAAAATTTAAGGCGAGGAAACTTAACCCGAATGACGGGCATACTTTCCTGCCCTATATCGTTCTGGTGATCGATGAGTTTGCTGATCTGATCATGACAGCAGGGAAGGAAGTGGAGACACCAATAGCCCGACTAGCGCAGTTGGCCAGAGCCATAGGTATACATCTCATTATCGCGACCCAGCGACCTTCTGTTAATGTGATCACCGGAATCATCAAGGCAAACTTTCCTGCCAGGCTGGCATTCAGAGTAACTTCCAAAATTGATTCAAGGACAATTCTCGACTTCCAGGGCGCCGATCAGTTGATTGGCCGGGGTGATATGTTGTTCACCCAGGGAAATGATATTACAAGAATACAATGCGCATTTGTAGACACCCCCGAAGTGGCAAAGATCACTGAATATATCGGATCACAAAGAGGATACGCAAGCGCACACCTATTACCTGAGTATTCAGGTGAAGATTCTGGCACAGGTATTGCTATGGATATCGCAGACAGGGATGCCATGTTCAGGGATGC
>JABDQK010000247.1 GCA_013042255.1 Flavobacteriaceae bacterium
CCTCCCCAACATCCTCTTTGCCCTCCTCCTGATCACAGGAGTTGGCTATTTTGCCAGGAATGTTAAAAAACTAAGACGAAATATTCTTCTGGGGAAAACAGAAGATCTTTCTGATAACAAACCACAACGCTGGAAGAACATGGTGAGGATTGCCCTTGGGCAGTCCAAGATGGTAGTGCGCCCTATTGCAGGGGTCATGCATATCATCGTATACCTTGGTTTTATTATCATCAATATAGAAGTGCTCGAGATCATAATTGACGGCCTCCTGGGTACGCATCGCATCTTTGCCTTTATGGGTGGGTTTTACGATTTTCTTATTGCCTCCTTTGAAGTTTTGGCTCTGTTGGTGATCCTGGCTGTTATCATTTTCTGGTTGAGGAGGAATGCCTTAAAACTGGCCAGATTTGTTAAGCCTGAAATGAAAGGATGGCCAAAGAATGATGCCAACTGGATTTTATATATCGAACTCATCCTGATGGGGCTGTTCCTAACTATGAATGCAGCAGACTATCAATTACAGCAGATGGGAGTTGCTCATTATGAGGCGGCCGGAATGTTTCCTGTAAGTCAGTTTATTACACCACTTTTCGATGGGATGTCTGCCAGTACCGTGATTCTGATTGAGCGAATCGCCTGGTGGCTGCATATCGCGGGTATTCTCTTCTTTCTGAATTATCTTTATTATTCCAAGCATTTACATATTCTGCTGGCTTTTCCCAATACCTATTTTGGCAACTTAAAACCCAAAGGACAATTTATAAATAACGAAGCGGTAACCAAGGAAGTAAAACTGATGATGGATCCCAATGCAGATCCTTTTGCCGCCCCAGCTGAAGAGCCGGGACCTCCGGATAAATTTGGTGCTTCCGACGTACAGGACCTGAAATGGGTTCAGTTGCTCAGTGCTTATACCTGCACCGAATGTGGTAGATGTACCAGTGAGTGTCCGGCTAACCAGACAGGGAAAAAGCTTTCCCCCAGGAAGATCATGATGGATACCCGAGACCGACTTGAAGAAGTGGGGAAAAATATTGATAAGAACAACGGTAAGTTTGTAGACGATGGAAAACAACTCCTGGATGATTATATCAGCAGGGAGGAATTGTGGGCCTGTACCTCCTGTAATGCTTGTGTTGAAGCCTGTCCGGTAAGCATAGATCCCTTGTCGATCATCATGGATATGAGGCAGTATCTGGTAATGGAGAAATCTGCAGCCCCGTCTGAATTGAATGTGATGATGGGAAATATTGAAAATAATGGAGCTCCCTGGCCTTTTAATCAGATGGACCGACTTAACTGGGCTAATGAATCCAAATAGAAGTAAACGAATAAGCAGAATACTATGAATGTACCCACAATGGCATCACTGTTTGCAGAAGGAAAACAACCAGAGGTTTTATTCTGGGTGGGTTGTGCTGGTAGTTTTGATGACAGAGCCAAAAAGATCACCAAGGCCTTTGTAAAGCTTCTTAATAAGGCTGGGGTATCCTTTGCGGTGCTTGGAACTGAAGAAAGTTGTTCCGGGGATCCTGCTAAAAGGGCCGGAAATGAATTTTTGTTTCAGATGCAGGCAGTTACCAATATCGAGATCATGAATGGCTACGGCGTGAAAAAGGTCGTCACGGCTTGCCCGCATTGTTTTAACACCCTGAAAAATGAATATCCGGGATTAGGGGGGACATATGATGTAGTTCATCACACCCAGTTTTTAAAACAACTGGTTGAAGAAGGCAGGATTGGACTAAAGGGAGGAACATATAAGGGTAAGCGAATAACTTATCATGACCCGTGCTATTTGGGCAGGGCCAATGATGTTTATGAAGCACCCAGAGAACTGATAAGAAAATTAGATGCCGAACTGGTGGAAATGAAAAGCTGCCGTCAGCGCGGACTATGTTGTGGAGCCGGTGGGGCACAGATGTTTAAAGAGGCAGAGAAGGGGGATAAGGAAGTAAATATTGAACGTACCGAACAGGCCCTGGAAACCCAGCCCGAGATCATCGCTGCGGCATGTCCTTTTTGCAATACTATGATGACCGATGGGGTAAAGAATAAAGAGAAAGAGGCATCAATTGCGGTAATGGATATCGCAGAATTAATGTCGAATGCCGAAGATCTTTGATCTTTATGATTTTTGGAACGATTTTAGAGTGGGATTATGAAGGAATTAAAACAGAAAGTGAGTCATGTTAGTACCGTTTAATGAACTACCCGAAACATCCAGGATATGGATCTACCAGGCAAACAGGAATTTCTCTGAGGAGGAATTAGGGGAAATTAACAATCTTCTTCCTCAGTTTCTGACCCAGTGGACAGCTCATGGGGCTTCCCTCCGTGCGGGGTATGAGATTAAATATAAGCGGTTTATCATTATAGGGTTAGATCAATCCCTCTCGTCTGCTTCAGGTTGTTCGATAGATGCTTCTGTACACTTTATTCAGGGGCTTGAAAAAAGATTCGGCCTTGAACTCCTCGACCGTATGAATGTCTCTTTTAAACAGGGAGATTTTATTACCTATAAATCAATGGCCGACTTTAAGAAAATGGCAAAAGCAAGGTCCATTACCAAGGATACAATAGTCTTCAATAACCTGGTAGCCAACAAACAGGAATATTTAGAGCACTGGGAAGTACCCGCCTCTGATAGTTGGCATAGCAGGTTTATTTAATCTATTCACCACAATTTCAGAGTGTTATCTCACTGTTTTACAATAATCCCTGTCGATTTCAGTTAGAATCAATGATTAAATTGTCTATGCGGATAAAAAGTTACTTTCTTTTTCTCTTTCTACTTTCAGCCATTTTCGGCCAGTCTCAGCAAAACCCACTGCAGGCAATGGATAGCGTTGCCCAAATGAAATGGGTGAACGATACCTATAAAGGCATGACACTGGAGGAGAAAATAGGTCAGCTATTTATGGTTCTTGTAGCATCAGATCAGGACAAGGCATCTACTGATAAGATTAAAACGCTGATTGCGGAAGAACACCTGGGGGGAATTATCTTTTCAACAGGCGGACCTGTGAGGCAGGCAAAACTTACCAATGAGTACCAGGCCCTGTCCAAAGTGCCTCTCATGATCGGGATGGATGCAGAATGGGGATTGGCAATGCGACTCGATTCAACCTTTGCTTACCCATGGAACATGACACTTGGGGCAATAAAAGATTCTAATATTATAGAGGAAGTCGGTTTCAGGATTGGAAGTCACGCCAAACGGCTCGGGGTTCACTTTAATTTTGCGCCTGATGTAGATATAAACATAAATCCCAGAAACCCGATTATCGGGAATCGCTCATTTGGGGAAGACCGTGAGAATGTAGCCCGAAAAGGGGCTGCCTTTGTACGTGGGATGAGCAGGGCAGGGGTACTGTCGAGCGGGAAACATTTCCCGGGTCATGGTGATACTGCTGTGGATTCACATAAGGATCTGCCTGTTATTCCTTTCGAAAGAGAACGACTCGATAGTATTGAGATGTATCCCTATAAAGAATTAATCAAAGCAGGGGTTTCAGGAGTCATGGTAGCCCACCTCAATGTACCTGCTTTAGAGCCTGATGAAAAACGCCCATCTTCCCTTTCCTCCAGTAT
>JABDQK010000249.1 GCA_013042255.1 Flavobacteriaceae bacterium
GAAATCTCGAAAAGTGTAAGTTTAGGGCTGACATCTAAAATTCCTTCAGCAAACCTTACCGTCACTGTTGACGGATACTTCGTAAAAATCGATGACAGGGTGGTCTATACCGGGCAGTTTTCAGGTCCGGGTACAGGTACCGAACTCGATCTCCTTCTAAGACAGGCCAATGCTACGGCAGCATCATTTTTTGCCAATGCAATAGATACGGAGTCTAAGGGATTAGATATTGTCATTACTCATGATGCAATTTTGTCAGACACCTGGAGATTAAAATCTGATCTTGCTGGGACTTTTTCCAAAACCAAGAAAGTAGGGGATATCAATGCTTCACAGGTCCTGCGGGATGCAGGCCTTGTTGACACCTACTTCCCTGAAGATAGCAGGGTGTATCTGGAGCAGGCCGTGCCCAGGACTAAAGTAAATCTTACTAATAGTCTGTTGTCTGATAAGTGGGTCATCTTCCTGAGAAATGTTTTCTTCGGAGAGGTGACAGAAGCGACTACCACGGTGGCGAATCAACAGGATTTTGGAACCAAGATCGTAACAGACCTTTCTGTAGGATTTAAGGCTTCCAATGAGTTGACCCTCACGGTAGGGGCAAACAATATTCTGGATGTTTATCCTGATCGAGCCGATCCGGCATTTGGAAACAGAAGCGGTGGTAGATTCGATTGGTCAAGGAGATCTCAGCAATTTGGAATTGCAGGTAGATTTCTTTTTGCCCGACTCAGCTTCTCTCTAAAATAAACTTGCGATTATATAAAGTTAAAGGCCTTCTGAAACGAGGGCCTTTTTCATTTATCGTGTTGAACAAATACTAATTACCGTTTAATTTAGTTTTACCATTTATACGGGCACTTAGAATCACAAAACATGAAAAAAATACTTTCAAGCTTAATTTTTATCGGACTGGGACTCATCCTCCAGGCTCAGGAAAGGGATTGTATGCTTGGGATAGGAGGGAGCAATTCTGAAACCATCATCCAGGTATTCCAGTTGAATGAGGAACAAACCCGGCAATTAGAAGAATGGCAGGCAGAACTGGCAATGACGAATAAGGTTTATCAGCAAGATATCCGTATCCTTTTTGACACCCATCCTCAAAGTAGCACAAAGGACCTGGAGAGACTGGCATCCAAATACAAGGTTTTAAAAGATCAGATCCTGGAAAATGCGAGGGCCTATGATGTTAAAATGTTGAAACTCTTTAATCCGAGGCAGTACGATCGCTACAGGGAATTATGCGCCAGTGCCGGCCGAGTGCCCTACGATGTGACACCCCAGCCGATCCCGGAGAAAGATCCCGAATAACCCTCTTCAATATTTTAAGTCTAAAGGAGCTGAAAATGGTCCTTGAAGTTTGTACTTTTGCCTTTCAAATTGGCTTATGTACCGCTATCTCATCAGACCTTTACTCTTTTTAATCGACCCCGAGAAAGTCCACCATATCTCTTTTACAGCAATAAAATGGTTGAGTAAACTCGGATTTTCCGGGATATTTCGAAAACTGTATCTCCTGGAGGATAGACGTTTAGAACGAGAGGTTTTCGGATTAAAATTCAAAAATCCTGTAGGTCTGGCGGCAGGGTTCGATAAGAATGCACTTTTGTACAACGAGCTCTCCAACTTTGGTTTTGGCTTTGTAGAAATCGGTACACTTACCCCAAGACCTCAATCAGGTAACCCAAAAAAAAGGCTATTCCGATTAAAAACGGATCAGGCCATAATCAACAGGATGGGTTTTAACAATGAAGGTGTTGAAGCAGCTGTGGAGCGACTAAGGAAGGAGCATAAGGTCCTAATCGGGGGTAACATCGGAAAAAATAAGCTAACACCAAATGAAAGGGCTACAGAGGATTATATCATTTGCTTCAGAGCGCTTTTTCCCTATGTTGATTATTTTGTGGTGAACGTGAGTTCTCCCAATACACCCGGATTGCGAGAATTACAGGAAAAAGCACCATTAACAGCCTTGCTGAAGGCTCTTAAAGAGGAAAATACAAGCCTGGCCAGAGAAAAGAAAACTAAAGAGCGTCCTGTGCTCCTGAAGATAGCACCTGATCTGAGCGATGAACAGTTGTTGGATATCATCGACATCGTCCGGGATACGGCCACAGATGGTGTAATTGCCACCAATACTACCATAAGCAGGCAGGGTTTAATGTCGGATGCCGATTTGGTAAAGGAAGCGGGCGGCCTAAGCGGAAAACCCCTGAGAAGCAGAAGCACTGAGGTGATCTCATTTCTTCATGAAAAAAGCGGAGGATCTTTTCCTATTATTGGGGTAGGTGGGATACATTCCGCTGAAGATGCACTGGAAAAACTTAAAGCCGGTGCAAGCCTTGTTCAACTATGGACAGGATTTGTCTATGAGGGTCCGGCGCTCGTAAAAAGAATCAACAAGGCTATTTTATCTGAAACAAACTAGTGTGTCCAGTAATCCACTACCAGCACATCTTCCAGAAAAGGCCCAATGACTTCCCCAAAAGCTTTATGGTCAGGGTGGGGGAGGTAAGCGTCCCTGTCCTCCTCACTTCTGAAGGTAAGGAAGAAACAATGTGTGTACCCTTTGTCAAGCCCTTCCGGACTGTTATTGACACCCCATTCAAGGGATACAATCTGCGGAATTTTAGTTTTTAAACCAACAAAAGACTGCTGTACTTTTTTTATATCCTTAGCCGTTGTACCTGCCTTGTATTTAAATAAAACTACATGGCGGAGGACACTGTCCTTCTCTGAAACATGGGTTGAACTAGTAGCAGATTGACTCATAGCCGAAGTATTGATGTTGAAGGTGAATAAACTGAGAAGCAAGACAATTGTTCCTAACTGAAATTTCATGAGATAATTTTTTGTAATATATAAAAATGTACGTTTGTTTGTTGGAAACTCAAGAGGGGAAAGTAAATGAATTACGAGATTTTATGGGCTTTTGCGCTGGCAACAGCATCCCTGGCTATTTTCCCCGGTCCCGATAATATTTACGTGCTTACCCAAAGTATCGTACATGGAAAAAAATATGGCCTGGCAACTACCGCAGGCCTTATCTCAGGATGTCTGGTTCATACTACCCTTCTGGCTTTTGGTGTTTCTGCCATTATCAGCCTGAATCCCATGTTGTTCTACACCATAAAATTGTTCGGTGCTATCTATTTGTTTTACCTCGCCTTCAAGGTCTGGCAAGCTTCTGCTGATCTGAGAATCGACCTTAATGTGAGTCCCAAAAAGTCCTTAGGGCAATTGTACAGACAGGGGTTTATCATGAATGTCCTTAATCCAAAAGTGACTATTTTTTTCCTGGCCTTTTTCCCCGGATTTCTCTTTAGTGAGTTTCTAAGTACTACGCTGCAATTTTATATTCTGGGCTTTTTGTTTATGTTGATCTCATTTACGGTATTTTCATTAATCGCTGTCCTGGCGGGATCTATTTCAGGATATCTTCAAACGCACCCGAAGGCACCCTGGGTGCTAAAATGGCTACAAATATTGGTTTTCATTGGGATTGGTCTTTACCTGTTATTATCCTATAAATAATGGTAATTTTGAAGAAGAATACTCTCTATGGAAAGGGCTGCTGAAAATGTTAAGATCATTGAATGTCCGCGTGACGCCATGCAGGGTATCAAGGCCTTTATCCCCACTCATGAGAAGGTGAAGTATATCCAGGCTTTACTGGGTTGTGGTTTTCATACAATCGACTTTGGCAGTTTTGTCTCTCCCAAAGCGATTCCACAAATGGCAGATACGGCTAAGGTGCTAGAAGGCCTGAATCTGGAAGGGAGCACCTCAAAATTGCTGGCGATTGTAGCCAATGTACGCGGGGCCCAGGATGCCTCTCAGTTTGACGCTATCGATTATCTGGGCTATCCGTTCTCGATTTCCGAAAACTTTCAGATGCGGAATACTCATAAAACCATAGCACAGTCTACCGATATCCTGAAGGAGATCCTCAGCATTGCATCAAAAAGCGGGAAGGAGGTAGTAGTCTATATCTCTATGGGTTTTGGAAATCCCTACGGAGATCCCTGGGATGTTGATATCGTA
>JABDQK010000250.1 GCA_013042255.1 Flavobacteriaceae bacterium
AAGGACTATCGTGGAAAAGGGGTTTTCAGGGGATTATACAACTCAATGAAAGAAGCCGTTGGAACGGACTATAGTCTAATCGTCACTGAGGTTGACGGGCGTAATACCCGCTCCCTTGATGCTCACCTAGCTATTGGATTTAAGGTCATAAAAAAATACCAATCCGATGGGAAGGATTGGTATCTTATTGTATTGTAATCAAGTTTTCTAGTCTACCAGAACAATCACCTTATTGTCATTCATTTCCATGGTCCCGCTACTGATTGCCAGGGTCATTTTCCCTTCTTTGTTTTTGGAAAATTTAGCTTCGTGTTCCTCCGGGATACTGATCTCCCCCCCAATTTTAACCTGTCCTTTCTGGAGAAGTGACACTATAGGGGCGTGATTGTCGAGCACCTGGAATTCTCCGTTAAGGCCGGGTACGGTAACTGAGTTTACCTTTCCTTCAAAGAGTGTAGCTTCCGGAGATACGATTTCTAAATTCATCTTTTGACTTTAGTATTGTTCTGTTATCTAAAGAACCAATTTGTTCAATTATGCTTCAGCCAGCATTTTCTCACCGGCTTCGATTGCTTCTTCGATGGTTCCCTTTAAGTTAAAGGCCGATTCTGGAAGGTGGTCGAGTTCTCCATCCATAATCATATTAAAACCTTTAATGGTCTCCTTGATATCAACAAGGACACCCGGGATACCTGTAAACTGTTCTGCAACATGGAAAGGCTGAGAAAGGAAACGCTGTACACGTCTTGCTCTACCTACTGCCAGTTTATCTTCTTCAGACAATTCTTCCATTCCGAGAATGGCGATGATGTCCTGAAGCTCCTTATATCTCTGTAAAAGCTCTTTTACACGTTGGGCGCAAGCGTAATGTTCTTTACCGAGGATTTCAGCAGTAAGGATACGCGATGTAGAATCCAGCGGATCCACCGCGGGATAAATCCCTAACTCCGCAATCTTACGAGAAAGTACTGTTGTTGCATCCAGGTGAGCAAATGTTGTCGCAGGCGCGGGATCTGTTAAGTCATCCGCAGGTACGTAGACCGCCTGTACTGAGGTAATGGAACCTCTTTTGGTAGAGGTAATCCGTTCCTGCATGGCACCCATTTCTGTTGCCAGGGTAGGCTGATAACCCACCGCTGAAGGCATACGTCCCAAAAGGGCTGATACCTCTGATCCTGCCTGTGTAAATCGGAAAATGTTATCCACGAAAAAGAGAACGTCTTTCCCCTGTCCGTCACCAGCACCATCACGGAAGTACTCTGCAATGGTTAGTCCGGAAAGGGCTACCCGGGCACGTGCTCCGGGAGGTTCGTTCATCTGTCCGAAAACGAAGGTTGCCTTCGATTCTTTCATGGCTTTTTTATCAACTTTAGACAAGTCCCAGCCTCCTTCTTCCATGGAATGAAGGAAATCGTCACCGTATTTTATAATTCCTGATTCGAGCATCTCCCTGAGCAGGTCATTTCCTTCTCTTGTACGCTCACCAACACCAGCAAACACGGATAGACCTCCGTGTCCTTTGGCGATGTTGTTAATCAATTCCTGAATAAGTACGGTCTTTCCAACTCCTGCACCACCGAACAAACCGATCTTTCCTCCTTTGGCATAAGGCTCGATCAGGTCGATGACCTTAATCCCAGTAAAAAGAACTTCTGTTGAGGTAGACAGATCTTCAAACTTAGGCGCTTCCCTGTGGATGGGCAGTCCGTTTTTCCCTTCCTTGGGAAGGTCTCCCAGTCCGTCAATAGCATCCCCGATCACATTGAAGAGTCGGCCATAAATATCTTCCCCTACGGGCATTTGAATAGCTTTCCCGGTAGCGACAACGTCAACTCCCCTGCTAAGACCGTCAGTTGAATCCATAGATATAGCACGAACACTGTTCTCGCCGATATGGGATTGAACTTCTAGGACAAGAAGCGTACCATCGCTTTTTGTGATTTCAAGGGAATCATAGATTCTTGGAAGATCCGATCCGGATGCGAACTCTACGTCGATCACCGGGCCGATGATCTGAGAAACTTTGCCAGTTACTTTAGCCATTATTCAATTTTTTGATTCAATTAAAGGAAAATTTAAAGGCCATCTAAAAGGAGTAATGGCTTCTTTTTTCCGGCTGCAAAGATATGTCATAACATTGTAAATAAGAATGCTTTCCTCCACTTTTTTCACATAAAAAAAGCACCGGTTTTCCGGTGCTTTAATACTTGATTTTAGCTGCTCTTTAAGGATTTACAGTCCAGGACACATAGAATATGGATCCTACTCCTCCAGTTCCTACAGCAGAGAAATATTCTTCTCCCAGAATGTTCGACCCTCCTAGTTTAAAAACAGACTTTATATCTGGAACTGCATAGTTAATTTGTGCATCAAGAACCGTGAATGACGGTAGTTGTCCATCAGCAAAAGTTGCCTGCCAGAAATAGGTATCACTCCAGCGGTAGTTCACGTTAAATCCGAAATTTTTAAATAACTCTGTATTCCCAAACGAAGCCTTTACCTTGTGGTTGGGCGTATTGAAGTTAGTTCGGAAATCAGGGAAAGCTGCCTGATCGAAATCGATTTCTGCATAGGTATAGTTCACCCCAAGATCAAAATCACCCAGCACTTTAAAATCCAGGCCAATTGTTGCCCCATACGAATTTATGTCGGCTAATGAATTCGTGTAGGTCTGATATGGTGCAAAATCCCCATTCTGTAATGCAAGAAGTGACAATGCATTATCCCCGGCTGTTCCATACAAGGGCACTAATACTGTAGTATTCGAAATAAAGTTTTTATACTGGTTGTAGTATCCGCTAAGGTCTATCGTTACTTTTCCAAATTGTGCCCTGTAGCCAGCTTCAAAGGCTGTGATCTCTTCCGGTTTTACCACGGGAGTATTTACAGCTGTTGGAGCACCTGCACTCACAGAGGCTGCCGAGAACGCATTTTCGTAGGCTGCTCTACCTACGACAGTAGAAGTGCTAGAACCTGTTATGGTCTCTCCTGCCGCACTAAGAGGAAAGTTTCTGATATCCCTATCCAGGTTGTCAGGTGCTGAGCCTACTAATACGGCTAACCCGGCATCCAAGCCAATAAAAAGATCCTGAGTCGTAGGATTTCTGAATCCCTGTTGGGCCGAGATCCGGAAATTCTGATTCCTGTTCTCTCCGGCAGTATATGCAAAAGAAATCCTCGGGGAGAAGAACCCATCGAAGAACTGATTCTTATCATAGCGAATAGAACCTGTGAATTTCAATCGTTCTTCTAACATCTTTTTCTGAATCT
>JABDQK010000252.1 GCA_013042255.1 Flavobacteriaceae bacterium
CTCGTTTATTTATAATGCTGATATTCTTGTCCTACTCGGGATTTTCCCAGGATGAGCCCACTTCCTTTACGCTGAACGAAGCCATTGTTTTTGCCTTAGAAAACAATTACAGTGCGCTCAATGCCGAAAGGGATATTGTAGATGCCCGTAAACAAAAATGGGAAACCATAGCCGCAGGACTACCTCAGATAACGGGGGATGTCAGCTATCAAAATTTTCTTAAACAACCTGTTTCCCTGATCCCTGCAGAATTTTTTGGCGGAGAACCCGGGGAGTTCCAGCCTATTGTCTTTGGACAACCCCAACAGGCAACGGCTACCGCGACAATAAGGCAGCAGGTATTTGACGGTTCCTATATTGTAGGGGTTCAGGCTACAAAGGCCTTTTTAAGTTACAGCCAAAACAACAAGGAAAAAACAGCACAGGAAGTACGCAAGGCAGTGGTTGAAGCCTATGGAAACGTATTACTGGCCAAGGAATCTGTAGGCATCCTTAGAAATAATCTGGATGCACTAAACGACAACTTGTACGAAACACAGAAACTATATGAGAACGGATTGGCAGAAGAAGAAAGTGTAGAGCAGCTACAGATCACATTTTCCACGGTTGAGAGTCAGTTGAATAATGCAATGCGCCTTGAGAAAATTACACTTCAGATACTGAATCTTGTCATGGGTCTTCCCCTGGATTCACCCACACAATTGTCGGAAGACCTAAACGACCTGGCACAGGCCTATGTAAACCCTACCATTTTGGATGCCCCGTTTATTATGGAAAATAATGTTGATTTTAAACTTGTGAATAATCTCAATGAGCAGCGGTATTACGAGCTGAAGCTCGCTAAAAGCAGGGCCTTACCTACTTTAAATGCCTTTTTAAATTACGGTTCAACGGCCTTTAGCGAATCCTTCACTTTTTTTGACAGTGAACAGCAATGGTTCGATTCCTCTATTTTAGGATTCGACCTTAGTATCCCTATTTTTAGTTCTCTGAAACGCAGCGCCAGCACCCAGCGTGCTAAAATAGCCCTGGAAAAAGCAAAGACCCAACTCAAAGAAACACAGGAACAAATCAGGCTACAGCTGGAAAAAGCAAAGAGCGATTATCAGCTGGCTGTGGAACAATACAATACCACTCAGGAAAACCTGAATCTTGCTGAGCGCATTGAAAGGAAAAATCAGATTAAATACAAAGAAGGGATCGCCAGTAGTTTTGAACTCAGGCAAGCTCAAACTCAGCTTTATAGTGCCCAACAGGAATATCTCCAATCCATGGTAGATGTAATCAATGCCAAAACCGAATTAGAAGTAATTGCAAACAACTAAGAACAGATCTTTAATCCATAACCAAAATGAAAACTAGTATATCAATCCTGACAATCTTTTTCCTGCTCCTGTCGTGTGGGGAAAGCCAGAATGATTCTCTCGATTCCCTCATCAGCAGTGGAGATCTGGAACAAATACGATCCAGAAAATTAAGCCTTTCAGAAGAAGTAAAGTCGTTAAACGAACAGGTCAGTAAACTCGACTCCGTTATAGCAATCCTGGATGCCGACACCAGGTTCCCCCTGGTAAATACCTATGAGGTTAACCCTCAGAATTTTGAACATTTTCTGGAATTGCAGGGAAATGTAGCCACGAAGCAAAATGTTTTGATTTATCCAGAGATGGCGGGAAGTCTGGAAAGGGTTTATGTCAAGGAAGGTGACAGAGTTGTAAAAGGGCAGTTACTCGGAAAAATAGACGATGGTGGATTAGCCAATCAACTGGAACAGTTGAGAGCTCAGACCGCACTTGCAGAGACCACCTACCAACGTCAGAAAAGACTTTGGGAACAGAATATCGGTTCAGAAATTCAGTACCTCCAGGCAAAAACTTCCTACGAAGCCATCGCGAACAATGTTCAACAGGTTGAGCAACAATTGGGGAAATCATCTATCAGAGCTCCTTTTTCCGGAATTATTGACGATGTGATCAAAGACCAGGGTACCGTAGTTTCGCCAGGGCCTGGCTCTGAAATTTTCAGAATTGTGAACCTTAGCAATATGTATATAAACGTAGATGTACCCGAAACCTACGTCGGCAGTGTTGCTGAAGGTACTAAAGCTCAGGTTTACTTCCCCGTCCTGGGAGATTCTGTTCAGACCAGGATCAGGCAGGCAGGTAATTTTATAAATCCAAACAACCGCTCTTTTAGTGTGGAGATCCCGGTTCCGAACGCCGAAGGCAGGATAAAACCCAATTTAACTGCAAGGGTGATGATCAACGACTACAGCAATCCGGATGCCCTGCTGGTTCCTCAAAGTGTCATCTCAGAAAATGCTGAGGGAGAACAATATGTTTTTATTGTGGATAATCCCGATGAAGAAATGAAGGGTACTGCCAAAAAGAGAGTAGTCACTACAGGGAAGACCCAGGACAGGTATGTAGAAATCCTGAGTGGACTTCAGAAGGGAGATCTGATTATTCAGGAAGGTGCCAGAAGCGTAAAAGATAATCAGGACGTTCAAATCATTAAGTAGGATTTACAATGAGCAGACAAAAAAAGAACGCCGATAAAGAATTCAGACCCTCCTCCTGGGCAATTGACAATCCATCTGTGGTCTATGTCATGATCGCAATCTTCCTCTATTTGGGGTATTCTTCCTATATGGAATTACCCAGGGAGGATTTTCCTGAAGTTGTGGAGACTAAGGTCTATATCAGCACCCCTTACCCGGGTAACACGGCGGAAGATGTAGAACGTTTGATTACGGATCCCCTTGAAGACCGCATTAAAAATGTGAGTAATCTGGTTGAACTCACATCAACTTCCCAGGAGGATTACAGTATTATCACTGCCGAATTTGATGAGGATAT
>JABDQK010000265.1 GCA_013042255.1 Flavobacteriaceae bacterium
CGGAAGTTGCTATCATCCAGCCGAAAATTCTCGATCTTTTGCAACCAGAGTATTTTGAATATGCCGGTGCCGCAGGCGGATTCCTTGATTCACTTGGATATCCCTTTTGCCGTGGAAGGATATTTCAGTCCCTGGAAAAAGATAAGGGGCAGTATGACGATACAACTGAGATCTTCTGGGCTACCGGAGCCTGCATGTTTATCAGAAAGAAAGTCTTTGACGACCTTGGCGGATTCGACGAGGATTACTTTGCGCATCAGGAAGAAGTTGATCTTTGTTGGAGGGCTCAGAACAAAGGGTATAAAGTGTACTATGTGGGTGCTTCACAAATACTACACCTTGGAGGATCTACTCTTAGTAATATGAATCCTAAAAAGACCTATCTGAATTTCAGGAATTCCCTTTTCTCCATTACCAAGAATCTCCCGAGAAGAAAGGCATTACTTATTATCGTGGCTCGACTTCTACTGGATGGAATAGCGGCCATTCGTTTTATCTTACAGGGAAAATTGAACCACTGCTTTGCCGTATTAAGAGCTCACCTGAGTTACTACAGACAGTTTCGGAAAATGTACAGGAAAAGAGAAAAAGCTGATTTTGTTGAAAAGTACTACCAAACAAAATCCATAGTATGGTCTCATTACGTATATAGAGTGCGCAGTTTTAACAATTTAGTAAAAGATTAACAATGTTCATAAATAAGCGTATGGGCTATTGTATAATTTTGGGGTCAAATTGCAGTATAGCTTAGCAATAACAACAATTATAAAAATTAAACCATTTATTGATATGAAAAAATTACTATTAGGTAGCTTGGGAATTATGGTTCTCTTGTCCTCATGTGTCTCACAGAAGAAATATGCAGAATTGGAGACAAAACAAAAAGAAACTCAGGACCTGTTGAATTCAGCTACAGTGAAGCTGAACACTTGTCTGGAAGAAAAGGCCACTGCCACTGCTCGACTTAACACCCTTGAAGATCAGAATGCCTTTTTAAAAGCAAACAATCAGGAATTGATTAACAACATGGGTAACCTTACCACCCTGACGACAAAAGGTGCGGAAAACCTTGAAAAATCCCTGGAGAGTCTGCAGGAAAAAGATCTTACCATCCGTAAATTACAAGATGCTATTACGCGAAGAGATTCTGTAAACCTCTCACTTGTACAGAGTTTAAAAGGAGTATTAGGAAATCTTGATGATGAAGACATCGAAATTAGCGTTGAAAAAGGGGTAGTTTTTGTTTCTATTTCTGATAAATTGCTTTTTAGCTCAGGTAGTTACAATGTTACTTCTGCCGCTAAGGAGGTTTTAGGTAAAGTTGCCAAGGTAGTAAACAATAAACCCGATTTCGAGTTTATGGTGGAAGGACACACAGACAATGTACCTTACCGCTCCGGAGTTTTACTAGACAACTGGGATCTTAGTGCTAAAAGAGCGACTTCAATTGTACGTATCCTGCAAAACGATTTCGGGGTTGATCCTGCCCGTATGACGGCTGCTGCCAGAAGTTACTACGTGCCATTGATGAGCAATGATACCGCTACAAACCGTGCAAAGAACAGAAGAACCAGAATTGTGGTATTACCTAAACTGGATCAGTTCTACAGCATGATCGAAGAAGGAATGAAAGATCCGGCTATTAAATAAGTCGAGAAGTATATTAAAAATACGAACCGCGGTGCCTCTGGTATCGCGGTTTTTTATTGCAGGATCCCGAGTTCTCCTTTGCCTTCCCTGATCACTAGAGGCTCATCACCGGAAAGGTCGATCACTGTTGAAGGGACATTATCACCATATCCCCCATCAATAACGATATCTACCAAATTCTGCCACTTTTCATAAATCAATTCCGGATCTGTGGTGTATTCAATTACATCATCCTCATCCCGGATGGAAGTTGAAACAATAGGATTTCCCAGGGCTTCAACAATGGCCTTGGCAATATTGTTATCCGGAACCCTGATTCCTACGGTTTTCTTGTTTTTAAAAGCTTTGGGCAGACTGTTGTTCCCGGGTAATATAAAAGTATAGGGTCCTGGCAGGGCCCGTTTCAGGATCTTAAAGGTAGGTGTGTCAATCTGCCTGACATAGTCCGACAAATTACTCAGGTCAGCACAAACAAAAGACCAGTTAGCCTTTGCTAATTTGACTCCTTTAATCCTCGCGATCCTTTCCAGGGCTTTTGTTTTGGTGATATCGCATCCAAGTCCGTAAACTGTATCTGTTGGGTAGATTATCAGACCTCCTTTTTGAAGTACCTGCACAATCTTCCTGATCTCATTGGGATTGGGATTGTCGTTGTATAATTTAATGAATTCAGCCTGCATATGTCCTAAGATAAAACTTCCAGTTTTGCGAACCGGAGTAGGAGTTTTTTTACATCTCCCTTTTCAAACAAGATTTCGGCCTTTTTGTCATTTCCGACACCTTCGAGCCTGATAACCTTTCCCTTGCCAAAACGGGTGTGATTTACCAGAGTCCCAACAGACAAGTCGGGCATAGCCATAGGTTTCCCGGGAGCAGGATCCCCTAAGTTGGGCCTGATCTTTCTTAACTTCCTTAACTGATCCTGCGTTGGTCTGCCTACTGCGGGCGGAGTGCCGTTTGTTGGCTTGTTCTGCCTGAGTTTGCTTTTGTCAACATCCCCGAAAATATCGGTATTGATCAGCGGTTTAAATCGGTAATTATCAACGGGCGTAAGGTTGTCAATGTATTTCTCGTCAATCTCTTCGAGAAATCTGCTCGGTTCTGCATCAATCAGTTTCCCCCATCGATATCGATTCTGGGTATAGGTGAGATATGCCTGGTTTTCGGCCCTTGTTAAGGCCACGTAAAAAAGGCGTCGTTCTTCCTCCAGCTCACTTCTCGTATTCATACTCATCGCAGAGGGGAAAAGATCTTCTTCCATTCCTACTATATAAACATGTGGAAATTCAAGCCCTTTGGCCATGTGCACAGTCATCAGGGCTACCCTGTCGTCATCACTGGTGTCTTTATCCATATCGGTTGCCAGGGCTACATCCTCGAGGAATTCGGTGAGATCTCCCTTGGCATCGGCCAATTCCTTCTGCCCTTCCACAAAATCCTTAACACCGTTGAGCAACTCTTCAATATTTTCCATCCGGGCGATCCCTTCGGGTGTTCCATCTTTCTTGAATTCAAGCAGAAGACCCGATTTTTTCGCTACGTGCTCTGCCAAAGTGAAAGCGTCTGCCTCCTTGTTCAAGATCTGGAAGCTCTTGATCATATTCACAAAGTCCTCCAGCTTTCGCTTTGTCCCCGTATTAATTTTCAGATCGATTTTATCCAGATTTTCAATGATTTCGAAAATCGATTTGTTGTAGTGATTGGCAGCAACGGTTAAGCGGTCCATGGTAGTTTGCCCGATACCCCTGGCGGGAAAATTAATTACCCGCTTCAGGGCTTCCTCGTCCTTGGGATTGATCACCAGTCTGAGATAGGAAAGCACATCCTTTATTTCCTTCCGCTGGTAAAATGAGAGTCCGCCGTAGATCCTATATGGGATATCCCTTTTTCGCAAGGCGTCCTCAATGGCTCTCGATTGTGAGTTAGTCCTGTAAAGGACGGCAAAATGGCTATTCGGTAGTTGCTGCTGCATTTTGTTCTCAAAAATAGAACTCGCTACAAACCGGCCTTCTTCTGCATCTGTCACAGAGCGGTGCAGTTTTATTTTTGAACCTTCGTCATTGGCGGTCCATACCACTTTTTCTAACTGATTCTTATTCTTGGCGATGATGGCATTGGCCGCATTGACAATGTTTTTTGTTGAACGATAATTCTGTTCAAGTCGATACACAGCTACATCGTCATAATCCCTTTGAAAATTTAGGATGTTGGTAATATTAGCCCCTCTGAAGGAATAAATACTCTGGGCATCGTCTCCCACCACGCATATATTCTGATAGCGGTCGGAGAGCGCCTTAACGATCAGGTATTGGGAATGGTTGGTATCCTGATACTCATCCACAAGAATATAACGGAATCTGTCCTGGTACTTTAGCAACACTTCAGGAAAACGGGTGAGTAATTCGTTTGTTCTCAGGAGCAAATCATCAAAATCCATGGCTCCAGCCTTAAAGCATCGATCTACATATTGCTGGTAAATATCCCCCAGTCTGGGTCTCTTGGCCATGGCATCTGCCTCCAGCAATTCAGGGTTCTGAAAATAGGCCTTGACCGTAATCAGGCTGTTCTTATACGATGAGATTCTATTCTGGATCTGTTTGTATTTGTAAATATCCTTGTCGAGCCCCATCTCTTTGATAATCGAAGCTATCAATCGTTGCGAATCCTGGGTGTCATAAATAGTAAAATTACTGGGGTAGCCCAGTTTATCCCCATCATACCTGAGTAACCTGGCGAAAACCGAATGGAATGTTCCCATCCACAAATTTTTTGTCTCAGAAGTACCCACCAAATCAGCGATTCGCTTCTTCATCTCCCTGGCCGCTTTGTTGGTAAAGGTCAGGGCGAGAATATTAAAGGCATCCACATCTTGTTCCATCAGGTGAGCAATGCGATATGTAAGTACACGGGTTTTACCCGAACCCGCACCGGCAATGACCATCAGTGGTCCGTCTTTGTGCAGAACAGGCGCCTTTTGAGCCTCATTGAGATCGTCTAAAAAGTGTTTCAAAAATGTCCCGATTTAAAAACGTGAAGTTAGCCATTATTGACCGGTTGCTAAAACCCCCGTTTTAATTATTATAAACAATACATAACAATTTTATTCAATTTGAATATCTTTAGCTTTTAATCCTTTCTATGACATCTAAACCGTTGTTACTTGCATTTTTTAGTCTGTTAATATTCCCTAGTCTGCTATCTGCCCAGATGAGACAAAAAGGACCAGTTATTGCCAATTACGGTGCGGTATGGCCCGTTGACAATCCTGATTATGCGACTTCACTGGAAGAGCCTCTTAAGGTAGTATTCGATATCATGAACAGCCCGGAATCTAAGTCAGCTCTCAATGCCAGTATTGAAACCGCTGCCAGATTTCTTAATATGCACGCACAGGCGGGAGTGCCTCTGGATCACCTCAGTGTTGCCCTTGTAGTACATAACAAAGCTTCAAAGGACATTATGAACAGTAAGGAATATCAAAAAAAATACGGTATTGAGAATCCAAATGAAGAAATGGTTAAAGCCCTGCTCGATGCGGGAGTGCAAATTATTTTTTGTGGGCAGTCTTCCTTCTCTCGTGATTTTCCCAGATCAGAAACCATAGAGGGGGTACAATTTGGCTTATCAGCCATGACTGCATTAATTCAACTCCAAAACCAGGGGTATCAACTTGTTAAATTTTAATTTCTAAATATGAGAACTACTTTCATTGCAGGCCTTTGTTGTCTGTTTGTCATCAATATGTTTTCCCAATCCCATAATTTGGAGGAGGCATACCAGAATATTGAGTCTAAAGTGATCGAATGGCGAAGAGACATACATCAGAATCCCGAACTGTCTAACAGAGAATTTAAAACTGCCGCTAAAATAGCTGCTCATTTAACCTCCCTGGGGATAGAAGTGCAGACGGGAGTGGCACATACTGGGGTTGTTGGCATTTTAAAAGGCAATAGTCCTGGAAAAACTGTGGCCCTTAGAGCCGATATCGATGCCCTCCCTGTTTACGAGCGAAACGAATTACCATTTAAATCTACTGTTACTTCCGAATTTCTGGGAGAAAAAGTTGGGGTGATGCACGCTTGTGGTCACGACACTCATACGGCAATCCTGATGGGTGTCGCAGAAGTAATGGCCCGAAACAAAGACAAGATAAAGGGAACGGTTAAGTTTATCTTTCAGCCTGCAGAAGAGGGTCCTCCTCCTGGAGAAGAAGGTGGCGCCAAACTTATGGTGAAAGAAGGTGTCCTCACAAATCCTGATGTCGATGCCATTTTTGGTTTGCATATCAATTCACAAACTCCAGTTGGAATGCTGAGATACAAACCGGGAGGAGCCATGGCTGCCGCCCAGAGTTTTACAATCAAGGTGAAAGGGAAGCAAAGTCACGGATCACAGCCATGGGCGGGAGTAGATCCTATTTTGATCAGCGCCAAAATCATAGACGGACTACAGACGATTATAAGTCGGGAAACCGAATTAACCAATGAGGCAGCGGTAATTACAGTTGGAAAGATTAAAAGTGGTGTCCGGTTCAATATTATCCCTGAAAGTGCAGAAATGCTTGGCACTATCAGAACACTGGATTACGATATGAAGGACAAACTCAATAAGAGAATGATGGAAATGGTACCGACCATTGCCAAAGCCTATGGTGGAGAAGCAACTATTGAAATCAGGGAGGCTACCGACATTACCTTTAATGATCCAAAGCTTGTGACAGCTATGCTTCCAACCTTGCAAAGAGTGGCAGGAGGAGACAATGTGGTAGAACATAAAGCCATTACAGGGGCTGAAGATTTTTCTTATTTTCAAAGAGAAGTTCCCGGCTTTTTCTTCTTCCTCGGAGGAATGACTCCGGGAAACACAGAGTCTTATCCGCACCATACCCCGGATTTTATTATAGACGACAGCGGTTTGATTTTAGGTGTTAAAGCCCTTACTGAACTAAGCCTCGACTATTTAAATAAGTCCTAATTAACAATCAGAAAAAGAAAATGAAAAAGAGAGGGATTATAACATTTCTGATGATACTAGTATACAGTATTGGTATTAGTCAGAGTAAAAAGGAACTCCAATCCGAGTTGGCGGAGAAAGAGGTTGAAATTCAGGAATTGCAAGCTCAACTTTCTTCCGTAAAGCAGGAAGCTGCCAAATACAAAGCAGAAATGGAGGCGGTGAATTTTCAAATGGAGGAGTTAAGAGCCACTAATGCCTCCTTATTGCAGAATCTGACCAATTTCACTGAACTCTCAAACAAGAAAACCGAAAATATCAGTAAGTCGCTGGAGACACTCAGATCAAAAGAAAATCAGTTAAAGAAGATCAGTGATGCGCTTACTCAGACAGATTCTCTCACCCTTGCCCTCTTGACCAATTTTAAAAATGACCTGGGTACAGAGGTGAAAACCGGCCTGAGCAACGGAGCTGTGACGCTGGTACTTGATAACGTATTTCTTTTTAAGGAAGTTGACCGGAATTTTGAGGTAGTTGACGAAGCATTGCCGATATTGGAAAAAATAGCAACGGTTCTCAAAAAATATCCCGAGCTTAAGATTACAGTAGAAACCAACAGCAATGCCCTCGATTTTAAAGACTTGAAATTAAAAGATAACTGGGCCCTCAGTTCATTGCAAGCAGCAGGCGTAGTCAGGGTATTAACAGAAAACTTCGAAATTGCCCCCTTGCGCTTAGAGGCAACTGGGAAAAGTGAATACGGCTTTAGTGGGATAGAAACCAGTACCCGGATTAAAGTACAACCCCCGTATGACACCTTTTACAGGACGGTGAAGGATATGATGAAATAGATCAAAATGAGATGAAGGGGCTTCCGGATAAACCCGGATACCTGGTATACTTTTTATTTGATCCCTGCGTTGTAGTTTCAGAAATCAAATCAAACACCAAAAAATTATGACCGGAGACGGAATTTTACAACTATTCGGCTATTTATTGCCGGCAGTAGTCACAGGGGCTGTTGCTTTTTATTTTTTCAGGCTGCATACCAAAAATGAAGAAGGCAGAAGACGTTATCTTCTGCACAAAGATTCTCAGAAGAGTGCTCTTCCAATACGATTACAGGCTTACGAACGTCTAGCGCTTTTCCTGGAAAGAATTTCCATTCCAAATCTAGTGGTTCGGGTTGCTCCTGTTTCGGCAGATAAAGCAGCCTATGAAAACCTGCTGATCAGGAATATAGAAAATGAATTCGATCACAATTTATCACAGCAAATCTATATGAGTGATGAATGCTGGAATGTAATTAAGGCGGCTAAAAGTGCTACAATACAAGCGATACGTCGTGCAGGGATGAGCGAATCAGATTCGGCAGACAAACTCAGGGAAGATATCCTGAACGAAACAATGGACAAGCAATCTCCGTCTGCTACTGCTTTGGCATTCGTCAAAAAAGAGATCAGTGATCTCTGGTAATCACTATTCCAGTTCTATTTGTAACTGACTTTGCTGGTGGCTTTTCGCCTCGGCATATTGAAATCCACTCTCCCACCATGCCGTCATCTTTTCTTTCTCGAAGATGAGCGAATTGGTAGTTAAAACGATGGGCGTATAGTAAAAGTTGATAATCGCATCATTGTTGTTGGCTACAAACTTTCCGATACGGATGTTTTGCCGTTCGATACGATCGAGCATAAAAGCGAACATATTCGTAAGCAAGGAAAATGCATTTCTCGAAGGCATACGGTTAAAATGAGTGGTTTCTGTATGCAGGATTATGGCGTCTACAATCTTCGCCCCTCGTTTTACGGCTTCCTCGATGGGAACCATACTGCCCAGACCGCCATCGGCATATTCACAACCTTCCTTTCTAACCAGGCTCATAAATGGGGTATAATTACAGGATATCCAGATCCATTCACAGAAATCATCGTATTCAAAATCGTTAATGGATTTGTATTCGATCTGGTTCAGGGACAGATTCGACACGGTAACTACTATGTCCTTGGGTCCGTGTTTCAGGATTTCGAATTCTTCCGGGGTAATGGTATTCTTAATTAGCTTTAGTAAGTTGTGGCTTTCGCCGAAAGTTTTACTGCCATTATAAAAGTTTTTCAGCACATTCCAGTGGGCTATCCCAATATTGGACACCCCGTGTTTTTTTTGAATTGTAAACGGACAGTTGCTGAAAATACTA
>JABDQK010000266.1 GCA_013042255.1 Flavobacteriaceae bacterium
ATAGATTTAAGGGATGCCAAAACTGTCCTTTCTAACAGTGGCACCGCCATTATGGGATCATCTATGGCTTCAGGTTCGGCCAGGGCTCAGGAAGCCATCATGAAAGCGCTCGATTCTCCCTTGCTCAATGACAATAAGATCAACGGAGCGAAAAATGTACTGTTATTAATAGTTTCAGGTACAAAAGAAATAACTATTGATGAGATTGGAGAGATCAATGATCACATACAAATTGAGGCAGGTCACGGCGCGAATATCATCATGGGGGTAGGAGAGGACGAAACTCTTGGAGATGCTATAGCCGTTACTGTAATTGCGACGGGTTTTAATGTGGATCAGCAGGATGAAATCGTCAATACCGAATCCAAAAAAATTATTCACACCCTGGAAGAAGACCAGAAGGCCGAACAACAGCTTATGGAGTCTGAACAAGTGGTTCACGAGCTGGTCATGGAGGAGGAAGAAACTGAGCCTATTGTTAAGCACGTTTTAGAAATTGAGGAGGAAATGGATTTGATCCCTACCACCAATTTTATTAGAAATTTCAACGTCTTTTATGATGAAGTAGTAGCTGAAGATGTTGATGAAGATAGTTTTGTAATTATTGATTCGAAGGAAGCCCTTTTTGACATCGAAGTTGTCGATCCCGTAACCGTTTCCTCCAAAGAGAGCAAGGAGCAAATTACCATGAGCTTTGATATGCCACTGTCCAAAGAAGGAGAACCTGAGGAGGAGGAAGATAAGGAGCACGTAATTACTTTTTCCCTTGACGAGGAGATCAGTGATATGGATGTAAATGAGCATATCGAAGTGATTCCTGTGCTTGAGTACAATAAAGACGGGGAGAAACGGTACAGTTTAGACGATTATATGGAGCTTGAATCAAAGTTGACCGGGGCTCGTTCCAAGGCAGAAGATTTCGATCCAAAGATTGTTGAGGATGAACTGGTATTTGAACACAAAACCGTAAGCGCCTACGAACAATCAAATAAAGAAACGAATCCGGAGGAGATCGATCCAATGTCTTCGCCTATAGAAGAATTATTGAAGGCCAGGGCCGACGAACGCAGAAAAAAGCTCAAGGATTTTAATTACAAGTTTCAGAATAGTATGAGCCACATTGAAGAAATTGAAAAGGAACCGGCTTATAAACGTCAGGGGGTTAACCTAAATGAAAACCCCAAGGAGGGAAAGGTGTCCAGGACAACACTGGGTGAGGATAGTAATGATGAAATTCAATTGCGTTCCAACAATTCATTTTTACACGATAATGTAGACTAGTTAATTTTGTTTGGTTGATTCAACCGTTCTAAAACCCGGAATGATTCCCTTCGTTTCGGGTTTATTTTTTAACTTCACATCACTAAAAATAAAGGGTTATGAGCTTACAGGATAAGGTAATGCAGGAAATGAAAACAGCGATGAAAGCGAAGGATTCCGTTGCTCTGGAGTCGCTTCGTGCCATCAAATCAGCACTATTGTTAGCCCAAACCGACAAAGGAGCGGGAAAAGGACTCACTGAAGAAGAAGAGATAAAAATGGTTCAGCGTTTAGTGAAGCAGAGGAAAGACAGCGCAGCTATATTTACTGAACAGGATCGGAAAGATCTTGCGGATGCAGAGATGTTGCAGGTTGCTGTCATCGAGAAATTCCTTCCCGAACAGCTTGGGGAAGCAGAAATTGAAAAGGTAGTGGTTTCTACAATTGAGGAATTGGGGGCAAGTGGGATGAAGGATATGGGGCCTGTGATGGGTCAGGTAACTAAAAAACTTGCAGGGAAAGCAGATGGGAAGACTATTTCCGGGATTGTCAGGAAGCATTTGAATTAAGCAGCAACCGGGTGGATACTTCTGAACTCAGGGCACTATTAAAATCCGCAATCATAAGGACGGAAAAGCGAATAAAGCAATACAGGGATTTAAGCGGTCCTGTTGCGCCTGATAATGCCATTGGCAGGGTATCCAGGATGGATGCGATTAACAATAGGGGAGTAATGGAAGCGGCCCTGCGCAAGGCTGAAGAACAATTAAAAGGCCTGGAACGCAATTTCTCCCTTCTGGATACAGAAGATTTTGGGAAATGTGCAAAATGCACAGAACAGATTCCTATTGAACGTATTTTATTAGCTCCGGAAAGTTCTTTTTGTGTAAATTGCGCTCGCTAAGAAAAAGGCAGATAAAGGCCGCGTAGTTCAACTGGATAGAATATCAGATTTCGGCTCTGAGGGTTGGGGGTTCGAATCCTCCCGCGGTCACTACAAGCACCAAACCCCGCAACGGAAGTTGCGGGGTTTTTAGTTTCCTAAAGCGCCAATTTAAGC
>JABDQK010000267.1 GCA_013042255.1 Flavobacteriaceae bacterium
CTTTATTCCTATGACACCTACCATATTCATTCTGTATTTGGTGTAGCACAGCCCAGATCATGTCCGGGAGTACCTACAAGTGTCCTTAGTCCGCGCGCAACCTGGAATAACGACGAGGCTTATTACAAGACGGCTTTTAAACTATCTAACGCTTTCCGAGAGAATTTCGTGAAATTCGAGGCTTATGCCAATGAAGAGATTCGGCGAGGTGGACCTCAGCGATACGGATTCTGATACTGAATCTGGAATTATTTTTTATTGACGCTGGTGATATACTTCTGCAACGCCATGGTCATCGAGGGAGTTTCAGGTGTCGGGGCCTTAATATCTATCCGTAATCCGGCCTCTGTAGCGGCCTGAATTGTAGAATTGCCGAAGACTGCTATCCTCGTATTGTTTTGCTCGAAGTCGGGAAAATTCTTTAAAAGGGATTCTATTCCTGACGGACTGAAGAAAACCAGAACATCGTAATATACATTTCTAAGATCGGAAAGATCACTAATTACAGTTTTATAAAAAATACCTCGCTTCCAATTCAGTTTCATTTCATCCAATGTATCCGGAACAATTGTTTTTAACACATCCGAAGAGGGAAGTAGAAATTTTTCTTCCTTGTATTTTTTAAACAGGGGTTGCAGATCGATGAAATTGCGTTTCCCTACGTAGATTTTACGCTTTCTGTAAACCACGTATTTCTGAAGGTAAAAGGCCACAGCTTCTGACTGGCAAAAATACTTCATGGAATCCGGGACCTTGAACCTCATCTCCTCGGCGATTCTGAAAAAATGATCTACAGAGTTCCTGCTCGTCAAAATTATAGCGGTAAATTCTTTGAGATCAATCTTTTGCTGCCTAACGGTTTTAGCATCAACTCCTTCGACATGAATAAATGGCCGGAAGTCTACCCTGACATGTTCTTTCTCAATAAGACGGAGGTAGGGAGAGTTTTCCATCTTAGGTTCCGGCTGAGACACCAAAATCGTTTTGATTTTCATAGACATCAAACTTTTAGAGCATTCACAATAATGATCAAAGGGGCAATTTCGAGTGCGCAAAGGTACAAAATAAAATAGAAAAAGTAGGAAGTAAGGAACTTAAGATGCGTTTTAATTATTGTTACCCATCCTATGATTAAAATCAACAAAATTAAAACAACCCCAATGAAATAAACCGTTTTAGAGCCCGTAAAAACATAGCAGAGTAATAGGTTCACAAGGAACATCACCATGCCACTGTAATTGAGATAGGATATTTTTTTAAAAATGATATCGGAAATAATCTGTTGTGAATTAAAGATGGTACTACTGCCGAGCTGGGTGATGATCTTGGCAAAGAGAAATAAAAACAGCAGTCCGGCGATAAGGGCGAAAAGCATGGGGGAGGAAATTACTTCCTCCGGGCGGTAAAGATTGATACCGATATAGAAAAAGAGAGATAAATTCAGCAAAAGAAAAACTGTAAAAAAAATGTGGAACCAATTCATCAGCTTATCCTTTTTGTTGTAAAGAAAAACGTACTTATTGTTGAATGGCAGTATTATAAAATTCAGAAATCGGCTGTAGAACAAACTTTTCGCAAGCACAAGAAAAAGTCCGCTCGAAAAAATAATAATCGTAATCCAATCTGAACTTGTTGTTTCCCTGAGTATTGGTTCCATCAATCAATTGCAGTTTTAATTCCATTCAACCCCCACCTCAATCCATTCTCAGAGATGACCACTTTTACATAGGCTACCTTTTCAAATGGGACGTCAGGAAATTTGGATTGAAACCTCATGCGAGCCCCAGCAGCTATCTTCTCGTTTTCTTCCCCGTTTTGTCCAGCCTCCAATGGGATAATATCAATAAGTTGTTTGTATGAATCAAGCAATGCCAATCCGAACTCGAGTTCGCCCAGTGGAATTTCAAAAGCATAGGGATTGTACAGTTCAAAGACAAACTCACTTTCCTTCTCCGTACCCGATAAATCAATTATTTCAGTTTTCAGTTTTCTATAAGATAGGAATGGGTCCTTATACACTCCATAAAACAAGGTGTTGTCGGGCATGGTAAAGGAAATATCTCCATCTGGCAAATACTTTGAAACATAAAGTACTTTTTTCCCACGAATGGATTCTTCGGTTGTATCAATAGAATATTGATTTTCCCTATACCAGGCATTATTGAGTGAATAGGAGGGATTTCCCGAATAGAAAGAAAACATGGGAGCCATTCTGTACGAGTTCTCAAAAACGACGGGGATATCCCCAATTTGTGAAGTGATTTTCTTCACCCATGTTTTGTTTCCGTGTGTTTCATAAACCACAGGGAAAAGAGGTTCAAACACCAGCCCTATCCTCAAGAAAAGCAAAATTATAATATTGACCAGACCCATTCTGAAAATCCATTTTCGAGTCAGTTTATCAGTCAGCATATAGTTGTAAACCAAAATAGCTGCCGGGATACATATTACGATGATCCATTGTGTCTGCACCCGCCTTTGCAAACTGGAAATAAGAAAAAACAACAATACTCCGAAAGTGACAAATCGCAAGGCACGAAGAAAGAGTCCTTTCTCCTTATTTTTAAAGAGAGCCCGGTAGATCCAGTAGAATGTAAGGCCGAAGATGGCAATTAAATTTACAATATATCCCAGGGTAAAATCGAAAAACTCGTACGGCCTGTTTGGCCTTTCAAAGAGGTGATATTTTACCGAAACAAAATCGTGTTCATACAGCCACAGAAAATGGGGTGTATAACTCAGCAGTGACACAACAACCGCAAGCCAGGCATATCGATTTTGCAGTAAACGCAAATTGGAAAGCAGGACAAAAATTATGACCAGGAAAGCATGATACTTGCTATACATCAGCGCTGCCATGACCAGGC
>JABDQK010000268.1 GCA_013042255.1 Flavobacteriaceae bacterium
AACTTTCCCCTACAATATATTTTGGGGATCTCCATCGATTATGCCTGGTGACAAAGGTGTTGAGCCACTCCGCCAGGTATTTGATATCTGCATTGATCCCAAAGAATTTGCTGCGGTCGACTTCCTTACCTGTTTCCGGGATGGTTCTCGAATATCCGGTATTGGCAGGATTAACATAAACAATGTCGGTAACGTCAAGCACAGAATAGGGATTCTGACTAACCCCGTAAGGCTGAACGGGAAATCCTTCGTCATCTATATTTAGTATGCGTGGTCCGGTATAGGCGAGGTGCATCCAAACGGAACCCGATCCCGGACCTCCGTTAAAAGAGATCAGTAAGGGCCTTGATTTCCTGTCTCTTACGCCATTTCGCGTATAGTAGGTGTAATGCAAGGCAGCTATTGGTTCACCCGATTCATCCCACACAGGCTGGGTGCCTGTTTCAGCAGTATAATTAAAGCTTGTGCCGTTCACTGTAACACTGTGTTGTGTGGTTACGGTGGTATCCACGGGAATCGATCTGTTTTGTGAAAAAACACATGGAATTACAAATACTGCAAGAAGGGTCAGGAGAATAGAATTTTTCATCAGAAGGAATTTTAAGAGCTAAAAATAGGAAATAATGTCGACCCAATTAAACGTAACTATGTCAAATAAGAAATAGGAGTTTTTTGTACCTTAAAGCTATCTTTTATAAACCTAATTAAAGCATTGATTTAATGACACATATTACGAGAAGACATTTTAATCGCAGGCTTTCTGAAGGTTTATTGGGGACTGCTATTCTGGCGCACTCACCCCTGGCATGTGCGATGGGAGGGAAGGAGAGGGAAGATCGATCCCTCGGAATTGCCCTGGTAGGCCTGGGGAGTTACAGTACATATCAGCTGGCTCCGGCCCTGCAGGATACAAAATTCTGTCACTTAGCGGGAATTGTAACGGGTACCAAGGCTAAAGAAGGCATCTGGGCTTCTAAATACAATATCGAGGAGAAAAACATTTACAATTATGAAAATTTCGATTCGATTGCCGAAAACGAAGATATTGACATTGTCTATGTGGTTCTTCCCAATAGTATGCACGCCGAATTTTCCATTAGGGCGGCGAAGGCAGGGAAACATGTAATCTGCGAAAAGCCCATGGCTATTTCTGTGGGGGAATGTGATGAGATAATCGATGCATGCAAAAAAGCAGGGGTAAAACTTGGTATTGGATATCGCCTGCATTCAGAGCCTTACACCCAGGAGATAAAAAAATATGTAAAGGAGAAAACCTTTGGGGAGGTAAACTACATCATGGCAGAAGCGGCTTATCGTTCCAGGGGGAATCCCGGTCAATGGCGACTCAACAAGGAACTGTCCGGGGGTGGAGCCCTTGTGAATATGGGTGTATACAGTATTCAAAGTGCAATTTATGGCACCGGAGAAAATCCCATAAGTGTTACGGCTCAGGAATTCAGCACTCGCCCAGAATATTTTAAGGATACCGATGAAACCATAACCGCACAATTTGAATTTCCCGGAGGTGCAATGGGAAATATTTTTACTTCTCATAATGCAAGCGCAAATAGGTTATACGCTTCCTGTACTAATGGATGGTTCTCTTTGCAACCAGCCAGCACCTACATCCCACTGTCAGGTGAGACCTCACGCGGGCCTATTCGATTTCCAAACGAATCCCAGCAAAAGTTACAGATGGACGACTTTGCAAGTCATATTCTCCATGGAACTGTAAACCGGGCACCCGGGGAAATGGGAAAGCGGGATATGATTATCGTTGAGGCCATTTATAAGTCGATCGCTGAAGGAAACAGGAAAATCAAACTTGACCTGGGAAATATGGGGTTGGTGTAATAAAACTGTGGGTTAATATTTGTGAAGTAACCAATACTCTGCTCTTTTCTTATTGTCAAATACTTTTAGCCGGGCAGAACGATTGGTTGCTACATCAACCAGGAAGTCAGATAAAGATTCACTTTTCCAGATTAAAGCCAGCATCACTTTGGTGCCCAATACTTTGGCAATTTTTTCTCCCAGAAAAAAAAGTTCAATGAGGGCGATATCCTGAGCTTTGAGCGGGGTGAGGTCTACCAGCATCTTATCGCACTGGTACTCTTTGCAGGCTTTTAAAATCCGTTGGGGGTACTCCATGAATTCCCAGTAGTCGTAAGTTCCCTCTACGATCATTGCCAGGTAATCCTTTGTGTATTCTACTGAAAAACTACTTACCATTCCCCTCGTTTATTTTCTTTGGGTGATAGTAACTAGTTAGGTTGCTATCTAAAGTTAGAAAATATATCTGTCAATTCAAGGAAAACAGGCCATTTCTTAAATTTTATTTAACAAATGACCTGAAATACTATCTATTTTCCATGGAAAATTATATTATACTGATAAATAATCAGCATTAAAGCAGAATCCTTAACGATTTGTTTAAATATGAAAATTTTATTTACATGGACTTAACGATATGATACACCTTAAGATTCTAGTATATCATTAGGATTTAAAAAGGTGTACTGAGAAGAAGTTGAAAGCAGCGTTTTAGAATTTTTCAAATACTCCAAGGCCAAACAAGGCAAAATCATATTTTACCGGGTCTTCAGAATCGAGGTAACGCAAGCTTGCATCGAGTTCCTGTACAGCCTTAGCATCATTTTGTTTTCGGTTGAGCAAGCCCAGTTTTCGTGCTACATTTCCTGAGTGAACATCGAGAGGACAGGACAATTGAGAAGGATGAAGTGATTTCCAAAGGCCAAAATCGACTCCAGCACCTGAATCCCTTACCATCCACCTGAGGTACATATTAATCCTTTTTGCTGCCGACCCCCTGGAAGGATCAGATATATGTTTTTCTGTTCTTTTGGGGTGATCCAGCCCGAAAAACAATCGCTTAAATTCTGAAATGGAATTCTGAAGAGATTCGTCTTCGGCATGCGTATTAAAAACATATTCTAAGCCACCGTGCTGGGCATAGATATGTTTCAGGGCTTTTATAAAATAAGTGAAGTCTGTGCCATTAAAAGTCCTGTGAACAAAATTCTGGAGGGATTTCAGGTCGTTCTTTGTGTGATCTATCACAAATTGGTATGGAGCCTGGTCGAGCAGTTCCATCATCAAGAGGGCATTATTGATTATACTTTTCCTGTTTCCCCAGGCAATTGTGGCTGTTAGAAACCCACTAATTTCTATATCCTCCTTTTTGATAAAGCTGTGAGGAATCTGTATGGGGTCGGATGTGAGAAATTCGGGCCTTTGGTATTCCAGGACCTTCTGATCCAGGAAATCACGCAGGGTTTCCATATTTAGCTGATCATTTTTCACACCTGATCGATCAGACTTATAAGTAAGAATAAAATGCCGTTATGACTCATATGCATTAAAATAGCGTAACGCAAACCCAGTTTCACCCTGAGATATCCAAGGAAAAAACCCATAAGTGTCTGAGGGGCAATAAGAAGTGGCGCCCACAATAACAAGGAAGTTCCTTCTTCAAAATTACCCAGATGAACCAGGCCAAAGATCAAACATGAAAGATAAAATGCCATGGGGAAGAATGAAGATCGTTTAAAGAATACGAGAGGCCCCCGGAAAATTATTTCTTCCAGAATCGGAGCCACGAGCACCATCAAAGCAAATACCTGAAAATATGAATACTT
>JABDQK010000269.1 GCA_013042255.1 Flavobacteriaceae bacterium
AAAAAATTTGGTCCCCAACTCCTCACTCCACTCGGTGATATTTCCAAATTTTCTTAAATCCGCCGGATCGTAATATGAATTTGCCATGGTATAATCATTTATATTGACTTCAAAAGTATTAATAATAGGGGGGAAATAATCTTGAGAGTAGCACTCATAATTAATTTAAAAAGACTTTTCATTTAACACCACCAAATAAACCCGCCTTCCCTTGGTCGACATAATTTGCCAAACTTACAATGAAATCCATGGAGATTTGACTCATTTTTAGACCAAATAAAGACCAAAAATGAAATTAAGACATTTTATATGTCATGTTTTACAAAACCGACCACATGGTTTCTTTTAATAGGCTATTAATCCTTTTATTCATTCCATTCTATGGATTATCAGTATAACATTGAGGGTAAACGTAAAGATTTTGATACCTGGTTCTGACCTGAGAAGTGATTACAGACCGATTAGTTGGTAAATTTGGAATTAGATTCGATTCGAATCGATGCTTTATCCTTAGTTTTGATTAGCTATTATAAGATGGACGCTACAGAGTTACAAAAGAAGACAATTGGACTGGTTCTTTCCGGAGGAGGAGTCCGAGGTATGGGGCATATTGGCATGCTAAAAGCATTAAAAGAACACGGTATTGAACCTTCAGTTGTTTCAGGGAGTAGTGCCGGAGCTTTGGTAGGTGCACTATATGCCAGTGGCCGAACAACAGAGGATATGTTGGCATTTTTTAAAGAAACCCCCTTGTTTAAGTACAGTTTTCTTACTATCAACAAACCTGGTCTTGTAGATACCGAGCGCTATTATGATATTTTCAGGGAATACATCCCGTTTGAGAATTTTGAAGCATTAAGCAAGAAATTATTTGTGGTGGCAACTAATCTTCAAAAAGGTGTGGAAGCGGTCTTTTCCGAGGGGGAACTGATAATGCCCTTACTTGCCTCCGCAGCACTTCCCCCGGTTTTTAGTCCGGTTGAAATGAATAATACCTTATACGCTGATGGGGGAATAATGAACAACTTTCCCACAGAACCATTAAAGGGGAAGGTCGATTTCGTTATCGGGAGTAACGTCACTATGATAAGGGAATTAAGAAAGAATGAGATCAAGTCGTCTTATCAACTGGCTTCTCGTACAACGAGCCTGATGGTCTATGCCGTTAACAGGGAGAAGATCAAAAGTTGTGATCTTATTCTTGAACCCCGTGATTTAGAGGATATTGGGGCATTGGATAAGAAAGGGATAGAAAAAGCATACAATGCGGGCTACGACAATGCTTCCCGTGTACTGGAGAAGCTATTTGTAACCTCCTGATTCCGGGCTAAGCCCTATACATCGTCATAATCTATTTTCAGAGCTGGCGTCAGCGGGTGGGCCTGACAGGTCAGGATAAAACCTTCCTCTATTTCACTGTCTGTAAGGATCTGATTTTTTACCATTTCTGCTTTTCCCTCGGTTACTCTCGCAATACAGGTGCTGCAAACTCCTCCCTGACATGAGTAAGGAGCATCGATATTTTCATTTAATACGGCATCTAATACCAGTTTCTTTTTGTCCATAATAAATGAAAATACCTCATCATCTAAAGTGACTTCTACCTGAGTCTCCCCTTTTAAGTCGGATACATCCTCTTCATGTGAAGTGGTAAAGAGTTCATAATGCACCTGGTCCTCTGGAATTTCATTTTCCCCCAGCGTTTCCTTTACACTATCGATCATTCCTTCTGGCCCACAGATATAAAAATGGTCAAAATTGCGATCCCTGAACTTGTTTTTAAGGATCAGGTTAACTGTAGAACTGTCTATACGCCCTTGCAGCGCATCTTCTTCCCTGGACCTGCTATAGATGAATTCAACAAAAAACCTATCGGTATGTTTTTTAGCAAAGGCCTCAATTTCTTCGTGATACATGGTTTCCTCCGGCGACTGATTCCCATAAACCAGAACAAAAGTGTTCTCGGGATGACTGTTTAGGACACTCTCAATGATGCTCATTATCGGGGTGATTCCGCTTCCTGCAGCAAAAGCACAAATGTGCTGAGCTGTATTTACCGGGGTAAATAAAAAATGACCTTTTGGAGGCATTACATCAATAGAATCATTCTCTTTCAGATGATCATTAGCCCAGGGAGAGAAAATTCCGCCTTCCACTCTTTTTATACCTACCGTTAATTCTGGCTCAGAAGGGGCACTAGATATGGAATAAGCTCGTCGGACTTCCTTTCCGTCGATTTTTTGTTTTAATGTGAGATGTTGCCCGGCATCAAATTGAAACTTTTCCTTGAGATCACCTGGAACGCTTAGTGAAATAGCAACTGAACTGGGCGTTAAAGACCTTACTCCGGAAACTTTCAGCTTATAAAATGTGCTCATTCTGCAAATTTTTTTTGCAAAACTAAGGAATGGGGAAGTAATTCATATATAATTCAATAAATATCTCACTTTTGTAACAAATACTATATTTGGCGTACTAATCCTGAAAATTGAATTGACCAACCTTCTATGTTAAAGCATTTTTTTACCCTCCAGTGGAAGTCATTTTTCCGAGCTGCCTCCTTTAAAACGAATCTTGCCTTTAAGATTTTTATGATTTTTGGAGCCATTTATTTTATTCTTGTTTTTCTGGCAATGGGCTTCGGATCTTATTTCATTATTAAGAAACAAGGCCTGGGCGACCCTTTGCGTGTAGTGAATCAATTTATGATTTATTACATATTGGGGGATTTATACATACGGTATATGTTCCAGAAAATGCCCATCCTGAACATAAAACCACTTCTTTACATGCCCTTTAAAAAGAGTCAGGTGGTAAAATACTCCCTTGGGAAAACTGTTTTCTCCTTTTTTAACTGGATGCACGCTTTTTTCTTTATTCCTTTTTCTATTGTTTTAATTACCCAGGATTATGATCCTTTAGCGGTCATCAGCTGGCATGTTGGCCTCATGGCGCTTTTCTTTTGCAACAATTTTCTGAATATCATGATGAACAACAAGGATGCGATATTCTATCCTATGGTAGGCATATTAGCAGTCCTTGGAATTTGCC
>JABDQK010000280.1 GCA_013042255.1 Flavobacteriaceae bacterium
TAGTAGTTAACGAACCTGATACGGAGAGTGCTATTTCAATTCTCCGGGGAATCAAGGAGAAATACGAAGCACATCACAAAGTGAGAATCAAAGATGAGGCAGTGATCGCCGCAGTAGAGCTTTCTCAGCGCTATATCACGGATCGTTTTCTACCGGATAAGGCTATCGACCTAATGGATGAGGCTGCTTCCAAACTGAGAATGGAAATCAATAGTAAACCCGAGGATCTCGATGTACTCGACAGGAAGATCATGCAATTGGAGATCGAGATTGAAGCGATCAAACGGGAAGAAGATCATGCAAAACTCAAAGCCCTCAATGTAGATCTCGCCAATTTAAAAGAAGAACGCAATGAGATTTTTGCGAAATGGGAAAGTGAAAAATCGGTTATCGATGCCATACAGAAAACAAAAGTGGCTATTGAGGAATACAAATTGGAAGCCGAACGCGCTGAACGAAACGGAGATTACGGTCTTGTCGCTGAGTTGCGTTATGGTAAAATAAAAGAAGCCCAGGAAAAACTCGAGAAACTACAGCAAGACCTGGAACTGGCCCAGAAAGGTGGCACATTGATAAAAGAAGAAGTGACCAACGAAGATATTGCGGAAGTGGTGGCCAAATGGACAGGCATACCTGTTACAAAAATGCTGCAGAGTGAGCGGGAGAAGCTCCTGAAACTTGAGGAAGTCCTGCACAAGCGCGTTGTTGGGCAGGAAGAGGCTATTGAAGCGGTTTCAGACGCTATCCGAAGGAGTCGGGCCGGTTTGCAGGACGCTAAAAAGCCGATTGGGTCCTTCCTCTTCCTCGGAACTACCGGGGTGGGAAAAACTGAACTCGCGAAGACTCTTGCAGATTACCTGTTTGACGATGAGAATGCGATGACACGAATCGATATGAGTGAATATCAGGAAAGGCATTCGGTGAGCAGATTAGTAGGTGCTCCTCCCGGATATGTCGGATACGACGAAGGAGGACAGCTCACGGAGGCCGTAAGAAGGCGCCCCTATTCGGTTGTTTTGCTTGATGAAATTGAAAAAGCGCACCCCGACACCTTTAATATCCTTCTCCAGGTACTGGATGAAGGCCGACTCACAGATAACAAAGGAAGGGTTGCCGATTTCAAAAACACCATCATCATCATGACCAGTAACATGGGCGGGCATATCATTCAGGACACCTTTGAGAATCTCAAAGACCTGCACAGTGCAACAGAAGCTGCCAAAATTGAAGTAATGGCCCTTTTAAAGCAGAATATCAGACCTGAATTCCTGAATCGGATCGATGACATCATCATGTTCACTCCTCTGACAAAAGAGAATATTGTAGATATTGTGCGCCTTCAAATTGAGCATCTCAGAAAAATGGTCGCGAAGCAACACATTACAATCGATGCCACAGAAGAAGCCATCGCATACCTTGCGGAAAAAGGGTATAACCCACAATACGGGGCACGACCTATAAAACGAACTATTCAAAAGGAAGTGCTGAATAATTTATCCAAAGAACTGTTGAGCGGTAATATCACTGCAGAAAGTATTATCCTAATAGATTCATTCGACGATGGACTGGTATTCAGAAACCAATCCGAATTGGTAGAATAACTTTAAGCAGATAGAAATTAAGTATAGCCGGGGACTCCGAATCTCCGGCTATTTTTTTTCACAGGATTGTACACTCCACAGGACTTAGTTTTTTATATTCGTAAAAAATTGATCCTTAATGACCTCCAAAGCCGAACGCACCACCGCCTTTATCATTGAAAAAGTGGCCCCCGTTTTTAACAGGCAGGGTTATATCGGTACCAGTATGAGTGACCTTACTGAGGTTACCGGACTTACGAAAGGTGCGTTATACGGGAATTTTGAGAATAAGGAGTCGCTTGCGCTTGCAGCTTTTGAGCACCTTAGCGCAAAATTGCTTGCAGCCATCGATGATCGATTGCTGGGAGGAGGGCATACACTTGATATCCTTTTCCGGCTTACTGATTTTTACAGGCATTACGATGAATTTACTACGCCAATGGGAGGATGTCCGGTTCTCAATGTTGGGGTTGATGCCCAATACAACAATCGTCATTTACTGGGGGCAGCACGGGAAACATTAAGGACCATCGAGGGGAAAATTGCCCTGGTACTGGAAAACGGCGTGAATAAGAGAGAGATTAAACTACCTGTTCCCCCTTTGCAGTTTGCCAAACAGATGTTTACAATGATTCAGGGGGCTATTGCCATGGCAACTATTTCCGGAGACCGAAAATACCTTCTCAATACTATAGCATACCTGGAAGTCCTGATGAAAAGAGAAATGAACATCTAATCCTACCCTCCTTTTACTCTGAAAATCCAGATCGTATCTGTGTATTTTCCATCAAACTTACTGTCTCTGGCTTTTCTTGCCTCCCCCATCGTATCGTATCGCTCCAGATAAACATAGTTGAGTTTCCTCTGTGTCCTGTAAAATGATTTAGGATCTAATCCCATTTTCTTCAAGGTCTCCATAAACTTGTTGTAATAACGCTGGGTCCCAAAAACATTGACGATCAAATAATATCCGGGCCGGATATCCTCGGTAAGCACTGCCTCTTCAAAGCGTTCTCCCTTCGCAAGTTGAACTTCTTCCTTTTGCTGAACAGCATCCCTTTCAGCAACTGCCGCAAGTGAATCTTTCGTCTTTTGAATCTCAGCCTGGATTCTCATTCGCTCTTTTTCTTCAGCCATACGCCTGGCCACAACAAGAGAATCCTGCTTTCTGGCTTCCACCAGGGAATCCTGTTCTCGTTTCTCCTCAGCCAAAGCCAGGGCCTTGCGTTCCTTTCGACTCAGTTTCTTTTCCTTTGGTGACTCCGGTATCTCTTCCACGAGATCCTCCTCTTCTACTTCAAATCCCACAATCTTCCTTCTGGAATCGGGAAGGGCAAACTGATATGAGCTTACAATTTCGAATGTAGGGTCTTTTCCATCGAG
>JABDQK010000283.1 GCA_013042255.1 Flavobacteriaceae bacterium
GGAATGCCCCCATCATCAGCTCGCCTCATAACAGAAAAACCATCTACCACGCTGGTAATGTCGTATTTAAATCGACCGATGAAGGACAAAGCTGGACGGTGGTAAGTCCGGACCTCACCCGAAACGAGAAGAATAAACAAGGTCCGGGCGGCGGACCTTATACCAATGAAGCAGCAGGGGGGGAAAATTACAACACCCTGATGGCGCTTGTAGAATCGCCCCACGAAGAAGGTGTACTCTGGGCAGGTTCAGACGATGGCCTCATTCACCTTACTCGAGATGGCGGACTAACCTGGCGCAATTCAACCCCCAGGGAAATAGGGGATGGTATTATTAACAGTATTGAAGTTTCTCCTCATGATCCGGCTACAGCCTATGCAGTAGTCATGCGATACAAAACCATGGACCTTAAGCCCTATATATTTAAAACGACAGACTATGGAGAAACATGGGCAAAAATTGTTGAAGGTATTTCTGACCCTCATACTTTTGTTCGTGTGGTTCGTGAAGATCCTGTAAGACCCGGTTTGCTCTATGCCGGGACCGAAACCGGATTATATGTTTCATTTAATGGTGGCCAGAACTGGCAACCCTTTCAGCTCAACCTGCCTGTTGTACCAATCAATGATATAATTATTCAGGACAATGACCTGGTCGTTGCCACAGCAGGTCGTTCCTTCTGGATCCTTGATGACCTGGGCAGTATTCAGGCAGGACCCGTTCATCCATCGAGCTTAACCATCGTCAAACCTAAGGACACCTATTTATTCTTTGGGGGAAGTACGGATAGACCGGTTCCGGGGCTAGGCCAAAATCCAAAACAAGGAGTGACCATTGACTATTACCTCAATAAAAAGGCCGATAGCGTCCCCTTGACTTTGGAAGTGATGAAAAATAGAGAAACTATCCGCTTGTATACGAGCAAGGAAGACAAAGATTTTAAAAGTTGGCCCGGCGGCCCGTCTAAACCACAGGTCCTTCCCTCCAAAAAAGGATATAACCGATTTACCTGGGATTTCAGGAAAGATCCGCTCCCTGCAGTGGACAAGGTTTTTGTCTATGGCAATTACGCCGGCTCAAGGATAGGTCCGGGAGTTTACCAACTTAGGTTTTCGCTAGGTGACGAAGTGTCTGAAACGAGCGTTACGGTCATGCCAAATCCAAAAGTGGATTTTAGCGCCGCAGATTATCAAGAGCAGCAACAAATACTCACCAATATTGAGAATATGATCACAAGTATTCATCGTGCGGTAAATGAGATGCGATCTGTGCGGGATCAGGTAAAGAATTATAAAAAAAGACTTGAGAGTAATGGTAAAGCCAAGGATCTGCTTGCCATGGGAGATAGCCTGATCACCAGAATAGACCAATGGGAGAAAAACCTCATCCAGCCAAGGCAGAAGACATTTCAAGACGTTATCAATTACAACAACAAATTGAATGCCGAATTAATGAATCTCAAGGACTATGTAGATGCTGCAGAACCGAAGGTAACTGAAGGTGCCAAAGAGCGATTTCAGGATCTTCAAAATCAGTGGGTACGTTTTGAAATGGAATGGAATGCCATTGTCGGGACAGAGATGAAGGTGTTTAATCTTATGTATAAGAATCTGGATTTACCTGCGCTGATCATGGAACGGGAATAATTCGTTATGATTTCCCTGCTTGTCAACTTCTGTAAAATAAGCGACCTTTAACGGAAACAAGTTAAGCTTTCGATCCTATGGAAAGGCAGTGTTTGGAATGCGGAGAGCCCATCAGAGGAAGGATAGACAAGAAATTCTGTTCGGATTATTGCAGGAATGCTTACAACAATAAACTCAATAAAGACAGTAAGAATCTCGTTCGAAATATTAACAACAGGCTGCGAAAAAATTATCGAATCCTCGATAGCTTACCCCTGAAGGACGGCAAGACCAGAACGACAAAGACACGTTTGTTAGACAAGGGGTTCGATTTTGAGTATATCACCAACCTTTACACCACAAAAAAGGGTACTACTTATTATTTTGTCTATGACTTAGGTTATCTGCCTTTGGATAACGATTACTATATGATCGTAAAACGAGAATAGCCTGTGACAATGGCCACAGGCTATTCTTTAAATTCTACCTTCTTCTTACTACTTGTAATTGTGACTGGTGAGTTTTAAGGCCGCAATCACAATGTCCTTTCGGCTGATCTGTCCCACGATGAGTCCGTCTTTCATCACAGGCAACCTTCGCCTGTTGTTTTTGTGAAATTCTCCGGCCGCATCGAAAATACTCATGTCGTGCGGGATGGTCTGAACCTCTTTTGTCATAAAACGCTCAAGGCTCTTATCGAGGATAGGCTGGTTAAAATACCTGCTCTCTGATATTTCCTTCATACAGTCTGCCGCCGATATTATACCTACCAGAAATCCGTTATCATCCAGAACCGGACCACCGGAAATACGGTTTTTGGCAAAGGATTCCATGACTTCAAGAATGGACTGATCCGGACTGAAGGTTATCAGCTTCTTAGTCATGTAGTCTTCAACCAAAATAGGGGCATCATATTCTTTTTTGGACACTTCTTTGGCTCTGCGGCCCATAAAACTTTTAATACCCATACGTGTTTAGTTTTAATTTGGTTAGCCTTAAATATAAGAAATTTGGGTATATCTTTTAAAATTAGTCGACAAACGACAGAGACCGGTGATTATTCTTTATTTTTAAAGGAGAATATTACCCGATGAAAAAAACCAGGCTCTGGATTACCTTACCCCTGCTCATTCTTGCCGTGATTTGGAGTTTTAAAGCTCTGATGCCGTCTGATTCCAATACCAGTATAAATGAATTATACGGCTTTTCAAC
>JABDQK010000286.1 GCA_013042255.1 Flavobacteriaceae bacterium
CTTGCGAGGTTCCTGAACGGGGAAGTTGAACATTCCTAAATGAATCTTGCTAATATCTATTTCCATCCATTGGTTTGTTATGCGACTTTAAATACCTTTGGAAAAACTATTTTACTATGAGGCCCGACCTATTTGAAGCCCCCGATTATTATCAATTAGATGACTTGCTTACCGAAGAACATCTGCTGGTTCGTGATGCTGCCAGGCAGTGGGTAAAACGAGATGTGTCTCCCATCATTGAAGAATACGCTCAGAAAGCTGAATTCCCAACTCAGATACTAAAGGGATTGGCTGAAATAGGTGCCTTCGGACCTTATATCCCTGAAGAATACGGAGGTGCGGGATTAGATCAGATCAGTTACGGCCTTATCATGCAGGAAATTGAAAGAGGGGATAGTGGAGTAAGATCTACGGCTTCGGTTCAATCCTCCCTGGTTATGTATCCCATTTTCACTTACGGGTCTGAAGAACAAAAGAAAAAATACCTGCCAAAGCTCGCTACCGGGGAATTCATGGGGTGCTTTGGCCTCACAGAGCCTGATCATGGATCTAATCCCGGCGGGATGACCACCAATTTTAAGGATAAAGGCGATCATTACTTGCTCAATGGCGCTAAGCTCTGGATCTCAAATTCTCCTTTTGCAGACATTGCCATCGTCTGGGCAAAGAACGAGGAAGGGCGTATACACGGCTTGATCGTTGAGAGGGGTATGGAAGGTTTCTCCACCCCGGAAACACACAATAAGTGGTCATTGAGGGCCTCAGCCACTGGTGAATTAATCTTTGATAATGTGAAAGTGCCCAAGGAAAATCTGTTACCAGGGAAGAATGGATTAGGAGCTCCACTGGGATGTCTCGACTCTGCGCGCTACGGAATTGCCTGGGGAGCTATCGGAGCTGCTATGGATTGCTATGATACTGCGCTGCGATACGCCAAAGAAAGAGTTCAGTTTGGAAAACCCATAGCGGCATTCCAATTGCAACAAAAGAAATTAGCCGAAATGGTCACAGAGATAACAAAGGCCCAATTGCTTGCCTTCCGATTAGGTCAGTTAAAGAATGAAGGAAGGGCCACTACGGCCCAGATTTCCATGGCCAAAAGGAATAATGTTGAAATGGCGATCACTATTGCAAGAGAAGCACGACAAATACTTGGGGGAATGGGGATTACGGGAGAATATCCCATCATGCGACATATGATGAACCTCGAATCCGTTCTCACCTATGAAGGTACCCATGATATTCATCTCCTGATCACAGGGGCAGATATCACAGGACATCAGGCCTTTAAATAGAGAGGGTTATTTTCCAAGGACCGATTCAACAAGTTTTGAAATAGCGTCTTTATTTTCTAAGACCATTCGGGTGAAACAGAACAAATTCCGGCATCGATCCAGGTTTTGACTGGCATAGGAAATCTGGTAATATACATCATTGTTGAGGTAGTCTGTAAGTGCCCTCAGACCATGGAGGTAAGGCATAAGTGCAATCCCGGAGGGGATTGCCTTTTTCTCTGAATCGCTAAGCTTCAATTTACTTTTCTTAATTCCCTTTAGAAATGCAGAGACCATTTCCAGGTCGAAGCTGATCTTTTTCAGATCTGTTTCATCCTCAGAGACCGGATTAGCCAGGGTTCTTATTGCGTCCCCAAGATCAAAAATTATATAACCCGGCATGACTGTATCCAGGTCAATCAGACAGAGCGCCTTGCCTGTCTTTTTAGAGAAAAGTATATTGTTGAGCTTGGTATCGTTGTGGCATATGCGAACAGGCAGGTTATCAAATCCTACATCTAATTTAGAAAATGCCTCTTCCGCAAAATCGATTTCTTTCGAAGCAGACTTCAACCTTTCCGAAATAGCCTGCTTTAGGACAAGAAGATATTCTTCTCTCCGTAAGCTGATATCGTGGAAACCGGGTAGCACTTCTCTGAAACTGGTGGCTGGAATATTCTCCAGGCAACTGTGAAAAACTCCCAGTATCCTTCCTGCCTCAAAAGCAATATCCGACTCATTCGTAAAATCAAAAGCTACACTGTTCGGAACATAGGTGAGTAGTCGCCAGAAGGCTCCTTCTTCATCTTTATAGTACGGTAGCCGGGCCTTGGAATGCATAAATGAGATAGGATGGTAATCCTCGGCTGCAAGCAAAGGTAAAATGGTCCGGAGGTTTTCCATCAAAGCCGGAACATCCGGGAAAACCTCGTGGTTGATACGTTGTAAGATGTAAAGGGTGCGGTTCCCTTCCTGGATCCGATAGGTGGTATTGATGTACCCCTGTCCTACAGAGTGTATCTTATAATCTCTCTGTTCAATGACAAAATGCTTCAGCGCCTTTGCTGCTGCAACCTCCATTTTTTCAGGGGTTTTAAAAAATTATTTCCAAAGCGGTGACCGGTACTGACCCTGGCTGGTCATATTCTTTAGCTGAGACATTGCTGTTTCTTTGTCATTGGCATAAGTAACGCCAAACCACATGCTCTCGGAAGGAATAACCTCTACCTGAGTTGTCCCCTGTTTCAGCATGGCCTGTATAACAAATGGGAGGTAAACTTCACCTTTCTCAAGATTTTCCTCTTCTTTAAAGAAATTTCGGATATCCTCTTCTATCTGATCGAAAATAACCGGTTTACAAACCCAGAAATTCATGCTTACCAACTCCTCGCCTGAGAAATTCAGTCCGGAATCAGCATCCGAAATACCATTTTCTCCTTCTTCTATTTTCGTTCGTTCTTCTACGGAGAGCAATGAATTTCCATCCTGTTTACACACTCCCCGGGATACAGAGCCATATGGCGACAAGGTATCTTTCAAGGTATAAGCAACCAAGCCAAAGGAGTTGGGATCAGCTTCCCTGGATACAAATTTAGCTGCATTTTCAAAGGCTTGCTTCCCGTAATAATCATCTGCATTGATCACAGAAAATGGTCCGTCAATAACCTTCCTGGCCGACCATACTGCATGGGCTGTACCCCATGGTTTTGTGCGCTCTCCGGAATAGGTAATTCCATCGGGAAGATCTGATACTTGTTGTGAAACTACATCAAGCTTAACCCCCTTGGGAATTCTTTTTGAGAGATATTCCTCAAGAAAGCTCACATTGTCCTTCTGCGTCACCACAACGATGTGGTCGAATCCGTTTTCAAGAGCGTCGTAAATACTGAACTCCATCAGAAACTCTTCCTGAGGGCCAAGGCCATCAAATTGTTTGAGGGCTCCGTATCTGCTACCCCTTCCGGCAGCCATTAGTAATAAGGTCATAAAATGCGAATTTGCGAGCAAAAATAAGTTTTTAGGGAACAATATGGAGGAGGACCTGGAGAATTTCATAAATTGATAACATCTAAAACCACAAAAAACCATGACCAGCAGAAGGCAATTTATCCGCAATACGGCCATAGCAGGAGCAGGTATGAGTATTGTTCCTCATTGGGTGTCGGCGACCCAAAAACCACAAGATAAAATTGAAGAATTAAAAGTGGGACTCATAGGTGTCGGACTTCGAGGGACCAATCATTTACAGAATTTGATCTTGCGAAATGATGTTCGGGTTACTGCCCTTTGTGATATTGATGCCGATCGTATTGCATTATGCAGGAACTTGATCAAAGAAGCAGGAAAAAACGCTCCCCTTATCTTTGAGGGAGGCCCTTATGACTACCTCAATCTTCTCGATTCTAAGGAAGTTGATGCGGTGATTATTGCAACCCCCTGGCTCTGGCATACCCGGATGACCGTAGATGCCATGAAGGCAGGGAAATACGCCGGAGTAGAGGTTTCTGCTGCCAATACCCTCGAAGAGTGCTGGGATCTGGTAAATACACATGAAGCCACCGGCACCCATATGATGATCCTTGAGAATGTAAATTACAGACGCGATATACTGGCCGTGTTAAACATGGTTAAACAGGAAGTATTTGGCGAATTGGTGCATTTCCGGTGCGGGTATCAGCACGATCTCAGGCATGTTAAATTCAATAATGGAAAACAGCCATATGGCGGAGGAGTTGAATTTGGAGAAAAGGCCATATCAGAGGCTCGCTGGCGTACCCTGCATTCGGTTAAACGAAATGCAGACGTGTATCCCACCCACGGGCTTGGCCCTGTAGCCGTTATGGCAGATATCAACAAGGGCAACAGGTTTTTGTCACTCACATCTCATGCGAGTAAATCGATAGGGTTGCACAATTATATTGTCAAGAATGGAGGAGAAGATCATCCCAATGCCGATGTAAAGTTTAAGCAGGGCGATGTGATAACGACTACTATTGATACCGCCCGGGGAGAAACCATAATCATTACACACGATTGTAATTTACCCAGGCCCTATTCCCTGGGATTCAGAGTGCAGGGAGCTAACGGACTATGGGAAGTTGACGGGAATCGAATCTATATCGAAGGTAAATCGGAGCCGCATAAATGGGATGTTGCCAGTGACTGGCTTGAGAGGTACGATCATCCCCTCTGGAAAAAATACGGGGAATACGCGGCCGGTGCCGGCCACGGAGGCATGGATTTCTTCGTGCTACACGCCTTTGTGGAATCGGCCAAAGCCAATATTGCTCCCCCGCTGGATGCCTATGACGCGGCGGCCTGGAGTGCTGTTACCCCCCTGTCTGAAGCCTCTATACATCAA
>JABDQK010000133.1 GCA_013042255.1 Flavobacteriaceae bacterium
ACTATTCTTTCTTAAATCGGCTTTAGGATTCTTCTTAAGTTCCATATTTCTTGATTTAAACGTTTGCTAATTTAACTATTAATTTATAAAAACCGTAATTAATTTTTCCATTTTAACCCGGTTTTCTCGGAAAATATCGCCCACATCAATAAAGTTCCTAATAGTGCTCCGATAGAATTTGCCAGAACATCCAGTATTTCCCCACTTCTGTAGGTCGTTAGGCTCTGTTGTAATACCTCAATAATTATACCATATATCAACAGACTGCTAAGTAAAATCAGTGTTCTTTTTCTAGTTAATGAGTACTTTTGTTTTTCGGCATGTATAAACAACATCCCCAGAACGGCTGCAATAAAATAAAAACTAAAATGGACTACTTTGTCTAGATAAGGGATCTCAATGTCTGGAGCTAAATCGTCTTCAAATGAAACCAGACTAAGGACAGTAATGGTAATCATCCAGGCAACAAATCCGACACCAAAGGCATAGCGTTTAAGCACCTACGAGTTCCTTATAGGCTGTGTCGCTCATTAATTCCTTCAGTTCAGCTTCATTGCTAAACTTAATTTTAATCATCCATCCTTCACCGTAGGGATCTGAATTCACTTTCTCGGGTTCATCTTCCAGAGATTCGTTAAAAGCGATGATCTCTCCACTTAAGGGGAGAAAGAGATCGGAGACCGTTTTAACAGCCTCAACAGTACCGAAGACCTCTTCTTTCTCAAGGGTCTCGTCAAGGGTTTCTACTTCCACGTAAACGATATCTCCCAACTCACCCTGAGCAAAATCGGTGATTCCCACGGTTGCGGTATCACCTTCAATTCTCACCCATTCGTGATCTTTGGTATATTTTAATTCGGATGGTATGTTCATGTTTTTTGAATTAGTTACGAAGGCAAATGTAACGGATTCTGCCAAGGTTTTCAAAAAACCTTTTCACCCTTAATTTCCAAAATTATAACGTAAGGTAAACCCAGTGTTTATAGTTGTCTGAGGAAAGGCAGTAGAGACTGCAAATTGCGAGAAAGAATGGTCGTAAAAGAAAAGGGCATTCAAGCTTTTACTGAGTGCGTAGTCTGCTGTAAATTTTACTGACAAAAGATTTTGCCCGGAGGTGATCTGGTTATTGTCGAGATCGAGATTTCGGATGATGGTAATATTATCCCGAAGGCTTACATCCGCTTTCAAGTTCAGATCGCCTTTTAGCCTTTGTTTTTCGCCACCGATGTTGGTAACAAAGGTCACGTCCTTAAACCTATACCCCAGGCCCAGAGTATATTCTTTTCCGTTGATCTCTGTAAGCAGATTATTGTCGAAACTCAGCGACAGGGTGCGATCGGCTCTTACCTCAGCCACCACACTCAGGGAATTTTTCATTTCAAAATCTACCCGCATCAGGGGGTTGAACTGATCCGTCAGAACCACATTGTTTATAATGTTTTCCGGAAGGAAATCCTGGTTTTCAGGATCAATCTGTCCGTTCTGCCTTTCCAGGTTGGTCTGGAAACTATTGATACTATAAGCTGCCCTGTAACCATGACTAAGGGAGAATCGTTTGAACTTGCTCTTAAACCATTTGTTCCTCATCAGACCCGTATACTTCACATTCCAGTTGGGGATGGGAATATCCCTGAAGGCATCCAGATTTACCCTGTTTACATCCTGACCTGTATAAGCGGCGAAAAAAGCCGGGAGAAGGACATCCTGACTCGTATTTCCATAACGGATGGGAAATCCATCGGCATCTACCCCTTCATCTGCCCCACCCCGGTCTGAGAGGAGGCGGTTGGCAATGACAATACGGTTTTCTTTAAAAGTTTCGAAATTATCTGAGGTGAACTCATCACTTTTGGAAAAGAAAGTGCCAAGCATCAGGGTTGATATACTAAAATTACCGAAAGTATTCGGGGTCTGAACTATATACTCTCCATCCTCTACCTTGAAATTTTCCTGCAGGCTGCTCGAAAACTGCCGGTCAGCCACTAAATCGATTGTAAGATCCTGAACCGGTTGTGCAGTGGCCGTTATATTTAATTGTTTGTTGGTCCTTTTGATAAACTGCTCATTGAATTCAGGGAAAACTGTTAGCCAGCCATTTCTGGCAGCCTCAAAGCGAACATCAGCCTGACTTCCGAATACAAACCCGAGAGTTGGCCTGGTGGTTCCTATAAATCCAATAGACTGGGTATAGCCCGGCAATACCTGGCCGTTGTTTTCATTGTAATTTACATTTAACCTTTTCACCATAGTGATCACATCCACTGCTGTGTTCCAGAGTCCGGTGGTTTTTTTAGGTGCACTGGGTTCTGCTCCGGTGGGTAAATTCCCTGCCTTATCCCTTCTTACACTGCTGACTACCCCCTTGCCCGTTTCCTTTTTCAGACCTATCTGATCGTAAAATCGCTGCATGTTCAAGGTGGCTGTCAGGTTGTGAGTATTAGCATTCTGAATGGTATTGATATCTTCTCCAGTAACTTCCCTTATGGCGTCACCTCCCCGTTGCCAGTCGAAATTACTGGTATAGGTATACTGCGCATTGATAAAATCGAGAATGGGGATCTTGTTCAGGGGTATTTCGTAATTCAACTGCATCTGCTGAGCATGGCGGTTGGGTTCTCCTATATCAAAAAATCCATCCCATACATTTAATTCCTGATTGATCAGTGAATTCGGATTTCCTTCCTCCTCAAAATAATTCCTGACGATATTGTTGTTTGAAGATGTCAGATTGAGTCGGAGCGACTTGGTAATGCTGTAATTAAGGGCGTATTGCCAGTTGAACAGGTAATTGCGCTGTTGCAGGAGCGGAAGTTCAAGGCGTTCGACGCCCGGTTCCAACACATCCCGGAAACGCTGCTGATTAAATTGTCTGTTGATATCCGATTGAAGCGAAATACTGGTAGGAAGTAAATTTAAGTTGAGGTCTTTAAGCCACTTCCAGTAGTTTCCTGTAAATAGAGAATCCTTTTTGGCAAAAGGTGCCACAGATACGGGTTTAAAATTATGGTTATACACAAAGCCTGCTCTTACATTCTG
>JABDQK010000288.1 GCA_013042255.1 Flavobacteriaceae bacterium
CCCCCTTTTCTCAAGGCCATGGTATTGGCAAATTCTTCCAAAACCTGACTCAGATAAGCAAAGTCGGGGGTGACAAATAATTGGGGTTGAGGTTTTGTAATGTCGAAGGAAGTATGTGCGGCTTCTATAGAATAGGGCACTTTTTTTACCTTATCGGTCATACACCAGGCACTTTCCCCAATTGAGGACAAAAGTCCTGCTCCGTAAATTTTTGGATGCTCTATGGTGCCGATCAACCCATATTCAACTGTCCACCAGTGTAGATTACGTATCAATGCAATTTCACTGGGTTCACCCATATTATTTTGTAGTTCCTCGATTTTTGCCTCGGCATCATCGATACTGGCCTGTGGTGTACCAGATGCTTCTTTGATTATGGATAAATGCCTTACGGCTTCGTATAGTTCGTGATCCTTGGCATTTGAAATAGCCTTGCATCCTATTTCTCCGAATCTCCGGAGGTATTCTGCGTATTCCGGGTTGGCAATGATAGGTGCATGTCCGGCCCCTTCGTGTATGATATCCGGGGCGGGAGTGTATTCAATATGTTCTAGCTGGCGAATATCGCCCGCGATGACCAGGACATTATACGCCTGGAATTCCATAAATGCAGAGGGGGGGATAAACCCATCAACTGCTACTGCTGCCCAACCAATTTCTTTCAATATCCTGTTCATCCCGTACATATTCGGGATATGGTCTATTGAAATACCGGTGAGCTTAAGGCCTTCCAAATAAGATTGATGAGCAACCTCACTGAGGTAGTCTACATTTTTTCGCATCACATATCGCCAGACAGCCTGATCGATTGCTGTATATTCCTCATAGTTCTGAGGTTTTATATACTGCTTCAAATGTTCGGGCAGTTTGTCTAGAATGGGATTGCTTTCGTAGCTCATTATACAAATTTATTCTGTCACTCAAAGGTAAGAAAACAAGACCACAAAGCCATGTTTCAATTAGCGTCAACTGTTGAGCAAAAATCAATTAAAAACCGCCAGAAGGGCGGTTTTTTATTTTAACTGGAAGTCAGCGTATTTGGGGGATATTTCTCCAAGATTTGGGAAACAAATTCCCTTATCCTCTCTTCCTTTTTTTCGATGTTTCCGGTATTGTTTAAGGTACCTACACCTCTTCCCTGCCAGATTAATTCTTTAGAACTGGTATCGATAAGGTCAATATACAATGACCCTTCTGTTCGGGTACTTATGTTATTTCCCCAGCCCGGGCCTCCCCAAAGCCATGGATTCCAGTATCCCCATCCGGGACCCCAGCCCCAACCCCAGCCCCAGCCGGCATTGTTGTATATATCAACCCTTTCGCGTTCTTTGGTAAAGATACTGACCAGCAGGTCTGGGTTTTCAGATTTTACAAAACCCTTATTTGCCATTTCATTTTCAATGGCCCTCAGGATTCTCTTTTTATCCAGATCCGAAATCTGGGCTTTGTCTATCCCGGTTTTGTAAAATGCATAACTCTTATAGGTGTTAAAATCTGCGTTGCGGTCGTAGTCGGCAATAACTCTTACTGAAACACAGGAACTCGCCAGAAACATGAGGGCGAGAGGGAGAAAAAACAAAATCTTCTTTTTCATAATACGGATTTTTTTTAGTGAACCAATGCTATATATTTTGCTCAAATATCATGCCGAATCACCTCATTTTAGGATCTTTTTCCCCTTGGATTAAAGCCGTAAGGACAGTGTCGGCAATTGCTCTCACAGCAGTAGCCTCTTTTTAAATGGTATTGTTCGGTAAAAACCTTATAGCCTTCTTTTGAAAGGTAGAAATCTCCTTCTTCCAGTGGTAAAATCCTTTTCATTTGAGTTTTCTTTGATGCCCAATAGTAAAATTACTGGTTTTCCTGTTAATAAACCATAGCTGTAATCGGTATTATGCCGGTATCTTTACTCCTTCGAGCTATGGAATAAAGACCTTTAATTGTGAGTAATTTGTCGAAGATCTTATTAAAGTTGCGCGAAAACGTCTTAATTTTAGAGAGACAGGACAGTGTATCTATGGTGATAATCAGCAAGTATTTTTTTTACAGGAACTACGTAGGTCTTTCTTTATGGCCTTTTATTATCCTGAAAGAACCAGAACTTTCCCATGATAGAATTCTGATCAATCACGAACGTATCCATCTCAGACAACAGGCCGAATTGCTTATTCTGCCTTTCTATATCTGGTATATTATTGAATGGGTGATTAAATCCATTTGGTATTTAAGTACTTATAAGGCGTACCGAAACCTCAGTTTTGAACGGGAGGCCTATCTTCACGAATCGGACCCTGAATACCTTTCGTCCAGAAGCAGGTTTGGATTTATAAAATATCTTTGGTTGACAAAACAGAGGTAGTGTTGATTTTGCCTACAGATGTCATAGAACTTCCAGGACTTAAAGAAAAACAGATCAGTCTTTATCTACGACGAGAAGACATGATACATCCTGCACTCTCCGGAAATAAATTCCGAAAGTTAAAATACAATATAAAAGAGGCTAAAAAACGCAATTGTGAAACCCTCCTGACATTTGGAGGTGCCTATTCAAATCATATTCCAGCTACAGCTTTTGCTGCTTCCTCCAACGGGATGAGTTCGGTTGGAATTATCAGGGGAGAAGAGCTGGCCGAAAGCTGGCGAAATAATCCAACGCTCGTAAATGCTGCGGAAATGGGGATGGATTTTGAATTTGTGACACGCAAAGAATATCGGTTGCGTGAAAATACAGATTATCAGAAGAGAATTCTTCAGCGGTACCAAGCTGCTTATTTAATACCGGAAGGAGGCACAAATGACTTGGGAATAAAGGGTTGTGAGGAAATCCTGCTCCCTGAGGATAGCCGTTTTGATATTATATGTTGCCCTGTGGGCAGCGGCGGAACCCTGGCAGGCCTCAGCAGGGCGGCTGTGGATCATCAGAAAATATTGGGCTTTCCTGCTTTAAAGGGAGATTTCCTGGCAAGGGAGGTAGGAAGATATACAGAAAAGGATAACTGGTCACTCATTGATTCGTATCATTTCGGGGGTTATGGCAAGATTACTACAGAGTTAATCACCTTTATCAATTCTTTTAAGGAAAAGACTAAAATCTCTTTAGATCCCGTTTATACGGGAAAAATGATGTATGGCATTCTCGATATGATAAAAACGGACGCATTTAAAAAGGGAACAAAGATCCTGGCAATTCACACAGGTGGTTTGCAAGGGATTGAAGGGATGAATGGCATTTTGAGAAAAAAGAACTTACCTTTGCTGCGCATATGAGGAAGATTTTTTTTATCGCAATAATGGTTGTCCTGGTCTCTGCCTGCGGGACAAAAAAGCGTAATACATACAGTAAAAAGAATTCCGGAACAACCACTGTTGAGAAAAACAGGACGGATGATACCGGACTCTACCCCATGCCTGAGGACAACGGAAGATTTATGGAATTTCCCATTGCTTCCATTCAGGATTATATAGATACGTTCTCAGAAATAGCTCAATTTGAAATGAAGGCATATGGAATCCCGGCGAGTATTACCCTGGCTCAGGGCATTCTCGAAAGTGGTTTTGGAAGGGGAGAACTTACACTGAAGACCAATAATCATTTTGGAATAAAATGCCATACAGGATGGGACGGACCTTATGCACTCCACGATGATGATGAAAGGGGCGAATGCTTCAGGAAATACAATCATCCAATGTATTCCTTCCGGGATCACAGTTTGTTTTTGACCACCAGATCTCGATATGCATTCCTTTTCGATCTGAGAAAAGACGATTATAAAGGCTGGGCATACGGCTTAAAGAAAGCGGGTTATGCAACAGACAGGAAATACCCCCACAAGCTTATCTCCTTTATCGAACGATACAAACTGTATGAATACGACACAGCTGTGTTGCAGCAAGGGTATGTGGTTGAGAAAAAATCTTCATCGGGGCGGTTTAAGGTTCATGTGGTAAAAGAAGGCGACACCCTTTATTCCATTTCCCGCAGGTATTTGGTTTCTGTGGAAGAACTCAAGGAACTCAATGCCCTGAATGACAATATCATTTCCGTGGGACAGGAGCTTAGAATACAGTCCAATAAGATCAGATAATCCTATGAAGTACGAAAGGAGCAGTGCCCTGTTCAAGGAGGCACAACGCTATATTCCGGGCGGAGTTAATTCACCCGTTAGAGCATTTAAGGCCGTGGGAGGCACCCCTGTTTTTGTAAAAGAAGCCAAAGGTGCCTATATATATGACGTGGACGGCAACAGGCTTATAGACTATATTTCTTCCTGGGGTCCGCTAATATTGGGTCATGCCTATGAACCCGTTATTGAGGCCGTCATAAAAAAAGCAAAAAAAGGCACTTCTTTTGGTATGCCTACAGAAATAGAGACCGAACTGGCCAAATTGGCGATCTCCATGGTTCCCAATGTGGATAAGATCCGATTTGTAAACAGTGGAACTGAAGCCTGTATGAGCGCTATCAGGCTTGCAAGGGGTTTTACAGGAAAGGAAAAGATCATAAAATTTGCCGGGTGTTATCACGGCCATGCCGATGCATTCCTTATCCAGGCAGGGAGTGGAGCTGTTACCTTTGGAAGTCCCAATAGTCCGGGTGTGACTGCTGGAACAGCCAAAGACACCCTGCTGGCCAACTACAATGACCTTGAGAGTGTTGACGCCTTGCTGGAAGCAAATAAAGATAAAATTGCCGCTATAATAATTGAACCGGTAGCCGGCAACATGGGCTGTATCATTCCCGATGATTCCTTTATTCATGGTTTGAGGGAACGCTGTACGGAAAATGGTATCCTCCTCATCTTTGATGAGGTAATGACGGGATTCAGGCTTGCACAGGGAGGAGCCCAGGAGGTACTGGGTGTTAAAGCAGATATCGCAACCTACGGAAAGGTCATAGGCGGGGGATTACCAGTTGGTGCCTTTGCCGCAAGAAAGGAAATTATGGATTATCTGGCCCCTGATGGACCTGTTTATCAGGC
>JABDQK010000294.1 GCA_013042255.1 Flavobacteriaceae bacterium
AGGTTTACCTGAAAAATACCTATGATTTTCTGGTAGAAGATCCCAGTCTGCATATTATTATTCATGGGCATACAGATGCTATCGGTCTTCCGGCCTACAACATGAAATTATCGGGGAACCGATGTAAGGCAGTGGTGAACTACTTTACAGAGTTAGGTCTTTCTCCGGAGCGAATTTCATGGAAAGGACACGGTGGAGACCTTCCCGTTGCTGATAATAATACCCCGGAAGGAAGGCAAAAAAACAGGCGGGTGGAATTTATCCTGACAAAAATGGAATAAACGTCCTCAATAATCAGAATAAGATGTGGGGGAAAGAAAAAATATATCCACTTTACTGACATTGTTAGCATAGTAGGGATCATCGACCAATACTTTCCACTGTGGGCTTTCAAAAAAAGACTTCCACAATGTATCCCTGGATTCCATATTTTTAAAGGTGGTCATATACATAAGATTCGGCATCCGTGATCCTGCAAGTACTTCAGCATAGAAAACGGCATTGAATCCAAGTTCTTCAAAAAGTTCAATTTCCCCTCCCTCATTAAACATCTCTATTTTGTTTCTCAACAATGAATAAGAAGGAGATTCATAGCTTCTAAGCTCATAAACACGATCATTTCTATCATCCTTGAGGGATGACGGGCGTAGAAAAGGCATTCCCTTAAATGGTTTAAGCAGTATCAATTCCTGTCTTTCAAATAGAGGAGCGTTATATGGGGTGTTGATATAAATATCACCTTCTTTTTGCAAGATTGAATCCTGATATATGGTTTCTGATATTTGTCCGAACTGACTAGAAGCCTGAATGGGGTATAGAACAAAGATCTGTTTCAGGCTGTCCTGATACTCTGGCAGATGTTTGAACACCCCTATATTCTTGATGTTATTTCTTTTCATCGCCGGAATAAATGCTTTTTCAAGAAATTCCTCCATTTTTGCTTCCTGAGTTTTATTTTCGAACTTATAGATCCGAAGCTCAAAAAGATCCTGGATAAGCACACTTTCCTTATTTAATTTACACTGAGAAAAAAATAGCAAGGATATAATTGCGAAGAATAATACTCCGAGATTTAATTTTGACATGACCGAATGTTTGAATGTTATCAAACTTAATTGAATTGAAGAGCAATTCCTATAAATCCGGATTTTCTGTCTTAAACATCAATTTATCCTATGTCCGGATATTATTTTAACCACAAGGGGAATTAAGATTAGAATACCGACCTTTACTAAAATTAAAATATGGATATAAATTTAGCAGTGCTGATAGATGGAGATAATATCCCATCGGCCTATGTAAAGGAAATGATGGAAGAGATTGCTAAGTATGGTAATCCTACTATTAAAAGAATTTATGGGGACTGGACCAACCCACGTCTGGGAAAATGGAAGAATGTTTTATTGGAGAACGCTATTACCCCCATTCAACAATACGGTTACACAGCCGGTAAAAATGCAACCGATTCGGCCATGATCATCGATGCCATGGATATTCTGTATTCCGGGAAGGTCAATGGGTTTTGCCTGGTGAGCAGTGACAGTGATTTTACCCGCCTTGCTACCCGTTTAAGGGAAGCAGGAATGCAGGTATTTGGGATCGGGGAGAAAAAAACACCCAATCCGTTTATCGTGGCCTGTGATAAATTTATCTATATCGAAATCCTGAAAAAGCAATCGGAGGAAAGCACAGTGGATCCGGAAGGCAGTAAAACAGGGAAAAAGAGTGGTGTAGATAAAATTACACGCAAAGATGTTCAGTTGATAACAGATACAGTAGATGATGTGGCTGATGATGACGGCTGGGCCTTTCTGGGAGACGTAGGTAGTCTGCTGCAGAAAAAACAGCCCAATTTCGACTCCCGGAATTACGGGTATCAGAAACTTACTCCACTGATAAGTGCCCTGGGAGAATTCGAAATAGAGAGGAGAGAAGATGCCAAAGGGAGGAAGAAGCTTATCTATGTAAAGATCAGGGAGAAAAAAGGGAAAGGTCCCAGAAAATAGTTCGGACCCCTATTCACTTTCGGATTGACCTGATTTCATTATTTTTGGTCTGCTTAATTCAATCGGGTT
>JABDQK010000295.1 GCA_013042255.1 Flavobacteriaceae bacterium
TGATTTCACTTTCTGAAAACCGAAAGTATTTGGGTGTAATGTAAAAGCTTGCTTTTTAAAAACGGGGAACAGGAGTTTGTTTACCCTATCGAGTTCTTCACGGCACTGTTCAAAAAGTTCGTCGTCCTTTTCCAAAAAAAGTTCATGCCCGCCAAGTTGCTGATATTTCAGGGCTTTGTCTCCAAGGGTAGACCGCAACAATTCTATTCCCTCGTAGCGCTTTTGAACCAGGGCGAGGACTTCCTCAGGACTATGATGGTTAAGGTCGTCAAGTATCTCCGAAATACTCCCAAAACATGAAAAGCCTGCATTTTTAGTACTAGCCCCCTGAGGCAGGATTCCTCTTTCCAAAATAATAATGCTTGCTGAAGGGTACTTCCTTCGCAATTCCAGAGCACAGGACAGGCCAACAATACCGCTCCCGACAATGGTATAATCGATATCTTTAAACCAGGTATTGTATTCCCAATGACTGAGGTTCATAGTAATAAAAACTCCGGCAATAGCCGGAGTATGATTTAGTTGTTTTCTGCTTCTGGATTCATTTTGAAATCTTCCATGAATTTGGTGGTATAATTACCAGCCAGATAATCAGGATGATCCATCAATTGTCTGTGGAATGGGATAGTGGTTTTGATTCCTTCGATCACAAATTCATCCAGAGCCCTTTTCATTTTATTGATCGCCTCTTCCCTTGTCTGAGCAGTGGTGATCAGCTTGGCAATCATTGAATCGTAATTAGGCGGAATCGTATAGCCACTGTAAACATGCGTATCCAGGCGTATTCCATGTCCTCCCGGTGTGTGTAAGGTGGTAATTTTTCCGGGGGAGGGTCTGAATCCATTATAGGGATCTTCCGCATTGATTCGGCATTCAATTGCGTGTAATTTTGGATAATAATTCTTCCCTGAAATCGGTACACCGCCTGCAACCAGAATCTGTTCCCTGATCAGGTCATAATCTACCACCTGTTCGGTAATAGGATGTTCTACCTGAATTCGGGTATTCATTTCCATAAAATAGAATTTACGGTGTTTGTCTACCAGAAATTCTATGGTTCCTGCCCCTTCGTATTTAATATACTCTGCTGCCTTGATGGCGGCTTTTCCCATGTCTTCCCTGAGCTTGTCGGTCATAAAGGGAGATGGGGTTTCCTCTGTTAGTTTCTGATGTCGTCGCTGAATAGAACAATCTCTTTCCGAGAGGTGGCAGGCCTTACCAAACTGATCTCCCACAACCTGTATCTCAATATGGCGGGGTTCCTCGATCAGTTTTTCCATGTACATTCCTCCATTTCCGAAGGCTGCGGTTGCTTCTTTTACAGCACTATTAAAAGCTGCCTCCATGTCTTCTTCCTTCCAAACAGCGCGCATGCCTTTTCCACCACCACCGGCAGTGGCTTTAATCATTACCGGGTAACCTACTTTTTTAGCCGTCTTTAGTGCATCCGGAACATCTTTTAATATTCCCTCTGACCCAGGAACACAGGGTACTCCGGCCTTTTTCATGGTTTCCTTGGCCGTGGCCTTGTCACCCATTCTGTCGATCTGTTCCCCTGTTGCTCCTATAAATTTAATGTCGTGTTCAGCGCAGATTCTTGAGAACTTAGAGTTTTCCGACAAAAAGCCGTACCCCGGATGAATTCCATCTGCATTAGTGATTTCTGCAGCAGCTATAATGTTTGGAATCTTCAGGTAAGATTCACTACTGGGAGCGGGCCCTATACAAACTGCCTCGTCGGCGAAGCGAACATGAAGACTTTCTTCATCGGCCTTAGAATAAACAGCTACGGTTTTGATCCCCATTTCCTTACAGGTACGAATAATTCTAAGGGCAATTTCACCTCTGTTCGCAATAAGTATTTTCTTAAACATAATTACTTCATTTTGAATGACCAGGACAGTCTTTTCTTTCCCTCAGGCATGATACGGCCCTGGATCTGTTATTATGTACTAGGATGGGTCTACCAGGAAAAGTGGCTGATCAAATTCCACAGGGGAGGAATCATCCACAAGAACTTTCACAATTTTTCCTGATACTTCAGATTCTATGTCATTGAACAATTTCATTGCCTCAATAACACACAGTACGTCGCCTACAGCGATAGAATCTCCAACTTCCACAAAAGCGGGCTTATCAGGGGAAGGCTTCCTGTAGAAAGTCCCGATGATCGGAGATTTTATAGTTACGTACTTTGAGTCTTCTTCTTTTTTGGCCGCTGGCTCGGCTGCCGGGGCTGGTGCCGCTGGTGCTGCAGGAGCTGGCGCCTGTGCCATTGCCGGGGGAAGTTGTTGAATATAGGTGGTTTCCCCTCCGGAATCTGTACTTCCCGTTCTTATAGTGATCTTGATTTCGTCTGTTTCCAGTTTTACTTCACTGGCACCAGACTTAGCTACAAACTTAATTAAGCTTTGAATCTCTTTAATATCCATGGAATTCTTATTTGATTAGTTCTTGCTTAGTTATACGCCCATTTTAAATAAATGGAGCCCCAGGTAAAACCGCCGCCAAAAGCAGCAAACACGAGGTTATCTCCTTTTTTCAACTGCTTTTCATAATCGCTCAATAAGAGCGGTAAGGTTGCAGATGTGGTATTGCCATATCGCTGAATGTTCATCATCACCTTGGAAGGATCAAGTCCCATCCGATTTGATGTGGCATCTATAATTCGCTTATTCGCCTGATGAGGAACCAACCATTGCACGTCATCGTGTGAAAGTTCATTCCTTTCCATAATGAGGGCAGCTACATCGGCCATATTGGAAACAGCAAATTTAAATACCGACTTTCCATCCTGGAAAACGTAATGTTGTTTGTTCTTAACCGTTTCTTCAGAAGCTGGTAACAGGGATCCTCCGGCTTCAATTTTCAGAAACTCCCTTCCATTTCCATCAGACCTAAGGTATTCATCCTGTAACCCCAGCCCTTCGGTATTAGGTTCAAACAAAACTGCACCCGCTCCATCACCAAAGATAATACAGGTTGTCCTATCGGTATAATCGAGGATGGAAGACATTTTGTCTGCTCCTATTAAAAGTACTTTTTTGTACTTCCCTGATTCTATATAGCGAGCTGCCGTAGACATTCCAAAAAGGAAATTAGAACAGGCTGCCTGTATATCGTATGCAAAGGCATTTACTGCCCCTATTTTGG
>JABDQK010000297.1 GCA_013042255.1 Flavobacteriaceae bacterium
GTACTTTAGGCGTGGCAGTTGCGGTTAAACCGATGATAGGGATGTTATCTCCGAGACGGTTAATAATCGCCCTCAAATTCCGGTATTCGGGCCTGAAGTCGTGGCCCCATTCGGAAATACAATGTGCCTCGTCAATAGCGACGAAGGACAGGGGTACTGATTGCAGGAATTCTATATAGTCCTCCTTGGTGAGTGATTCCGGAGCTACATAGAGTAACTTGGTAATACCATCGGTAATATCCTGCTTAACCTGCTTTACTTCAGACTTATTCAGGGAGGAATTAAGGACATGAGCAACTCCGTGGTCCGAAGATATTCCGCGAAGCGCATCTACCTGATTTTTCATCAGGGCGATCAGGGGTGAAACCACAATTGCAGTACCTTCTTTGATCAATGCAGGAAGTTGGTAGCAAAGCGACTTCCCGCCACCTGTAGGCATAATAACGAAGGTGTTATTACCTTCGATCACATTTTTTATAACTTGTTCCTGTAGGCCCTTAAATGAAGAAAATCCGAAATATTTTTTAAGAGAGGTCTGCAGTTCCGTATCATTCAATACCATTCCCTAATAGTTTACTTAATCCCACTGGCATTTAAATTCCCATGCACTTCAATAAGTCAGTTCTAACTTTAACGTTCTTCGGGTTGTAGTAGTATTTTTCTCGCTGTATTAGAATACCCTGTAAATAACTTTGTGTAATTTTGTTTTCTTAAATATAATACATTCTTTTAGAATCCGATTATCTTTTAAGACAAAATCTGCATTCCAAATCACCTAAATACAAGGATATATTGAACACGAGGAAAGGCATTCTGGAGTTGGCGAAAAAAACCATGCAAACTGAAAGCAATGCCATACTGCATTTGGCATCCTTACTCGACCAGCAGTTTGTAGATGCAGTAGACTGTATTTACAAAGGCGAAGGAAGGGTGGTCATTACAGGGATCGGCAAAAGTGCCCTGATAGCTTCTAAGATTGTTGCCACCCTCAATTCAACCGGAACCCCCGCTACCTTTATGCATGCAGCCGATGCGATCCACGGAGACCTGGGTACCATCCAGCAAAAGGATATTGTGATTTGTATCTCAAAAAGCGGGAGTACACCTGAAATTAAATTACTTGTTCCCCTGATTAAATCAGGGAGCAACAAACTTATAGCAATCACAGGTAATCCGGAATCTTATCTGGGTGAACAGGCCGATTTCGTACTGAACACCTATGTAGAGAAAGAAGCCTGCCCTAATAACCTGGCACCAACTACCAGTACCACGGCACAACTGGTTATGGGTGATGCACTTGCCATTTGCCTGCTTGAACTCAGAGGCTTTAGTTCTAAAGACTTTGCCAAGTTTCATCCCGGAGGTACCCTTGGCAAAAAATTATACCTGAGAGTAGGTGATATCGCAATAAAAAATATGGTCCCTAAGGTAGAAGCTCACTCTGCCGTAAAAGACGTTATCGTAGAAATCTCAGAAAAAATGCTTGGGGTAGCTGCTGTGCTTGAAAATGGAAAGTTGGTTGGAGTAGTAACTGACGGTGACATCAGAAGGATGCTCAATAAATATGAAAATATCAACGGTCTGACGGCAAAGGATATTATGACATCCAATCCTAAAACCATTGAGCCTGGTGTTCTGGCCGTGAAGGCCTTGAATGAAATGCAGGCCAATGGAATTTCCCAATTACTGGTCGCAGAGAAAGGAGTCTACCAGGGCGTCGTTCATCTGCACAACCTGATAAACGAAGGAATACTTTAATGGCAAAAGCAACAACTAAGGATCCCAACGAAATGTCCTTCCTTGACCATTTGGAAGAGCTGAGGTGGCATTTAATTCGCTCTACACTTGCCATTGTCATTGTGGGCATGGTAGCCTTCCTGATGAAGGATTTTATTTTTGATACGGTCATATTCGGACCAAAAAAACCCGACTTCCCAACCTATGCCATTTTTTGTAAGTTGTCAAAAATGCTGGGATTCAGTGAAGCTTTTTGCGGAAGCGAACCCCTGTTCCGCGTACAGAGCCGGGTTATGGCCGGGCAATTTTCAGCCCATATATGGACGTCCATCTGGGCTGGTTTTATTATAGCATTTCCATATGTCCTTTATGAAATGTGGAAATTCATTAGCCCGGGACTTTATGAAAAGGAAAGGAAGAACTCACGTGGTTTTATCATCGTGGCCTCTTTACTGTTTTTTATGGGAGTGCTTTTCGGCTACTACGTGGTTGCCCCCCTCTCCATCAACTTCCTGGGCAGTTACACAGTTAGCGAAGAAGTGTTTAACGACATCGATCTAAGTTCCTATATCTCAACTGTACGTGCTGCAGTGATCGCCTGCGGTCTGATATTTGAGCTACCTATTATCATCTTTTTCCTCACTAAAGTGGGACTGGTAACCCCGGAGATCCTAAAAAAATACAGAAAAATTGCCCTGGTAATCGTCCTGATCATATCAGCCGTCATTACTCCGCCAGATGTAGCAAGCCAGATTATTGTAGCTGTCCCTGTACTTATCCTCTATCAGCTCAGTATTTTTATATCGGCCTATGTACTTAAACGGGAGGCAAAAAAAACAAGGAAACATGCCAAATCAAGTTAACGAATTCAACGCCTATCGTTCCCGGATGAACGAAAAACTGCTGGGAAGCAACAATAAACTCATCAAACGTATTTTTAACCTCGATACAAATGCCTTTACCGAAGGCGCTCTGGATGTTAAAACCAAGGAGTTGCTTGGTCTTATCGCTTCTGCTGTATTGCGGTGTGACGACTGCGTTAAGTATCATCTGGAGAGTGCCCAACAAGCCGGAGCCAATAAAGAAGAAGTAATGGAGACTCTTGGCATCGCTACCCTTGTGGGCGGAACCATAGTTATCCCACACCTGAGGAAAGCCTACGAGTTCTGGGAACTTCTGGAATCCCAGGAAGGTTAAAAAAAATGTAATTCCTTTTTCCTCCATGGGGAATACCTTAGTTTTGAACCGATGAAGCTCAGAGCAGATAATATAATGAAGGCCTACCGCGGCCGAAAAGTAGTAAAGGGCATCTCTCTTGAGGTCAACCAGGGCGAGATTGTCGGACTTCTGGGGCCTAACGGAGCTGGGAAAACTACCTGTTTTTACATGATCGTGGGATTGATCAAACCTAATGGGGGAAGAATATTTCTGGATGATACCGAAATCACGAAATTTCCGATGTATAAAAGAGCTCAAAACGGGATTGGATATCTGGCTCAGGAAGCCTCCGTATTCCGAAAACTGAGTATCGAAAAAAATATTTTAAGTGTTCTTCAGCTTACTAAACTCAGCAAAAAAGAGCAGCACATGAAAATGGACCAGCTCATTGAAGAATTCGGATTGGGCCATATCCGGAAGAACAGAGGAGATCTTTTATCGGGAGGTGAGCGTAGGAGGACCGAAATAGCACGAGCCCTGGCCACAGACCCCAAGTTTATTTTACTCGATGAGCCTTTCGCGGGAGTCGACCCGGTGGCTGTAGAGGATATCCAGCGTATTGTCGCACAACTCAAAAACAAGAACATAGGCATTCTTATCACAGATCACAATGTTCAGGAAACTCTTGCCATTACAGAACGCTCTTATCTTATGTTTGAAGGAGGGATTTTAAAGTCCGGTGTTC
>JABDQK010000301.1 GCA_013042255.1 Flavobacteriaceae bacterium
TGGAACGCTTTCCTATTGTATATGTCAATGAAGCATTTGAAAGGATCACCGGCTATAAAAGGCAGGAAGTATTTGGTAAAAACTGTGATTTTCTGCAGAATGGTGACAAAAAGCAGCAGGGGATTAAGATCGTTCGTGCTGCATTGAGAAATGGAGAGGCTTGCAAAGTAGTAGTCCGCAATTACAGAAAAGACGGCACCCTCTTCTGGAACGAACTGTCCATTACCCCTGTAAGAAACGATGATGGTGAACTAACTCATTTTATTGCCGTTCAAAATGACATTACTGAGCGTATAAAACAGGAGTGGTTTAAAGATAGCAAGAATTCAATTCTGGAGATGATCGTTGCACATGAGCCTCTGGAGGACATCGCTTTAAAAATTGTAGAATTATTAGAAAATAGTTTAGATGACTCCTATGTAGCTATTTTAATGGCTGAGGAAGAAATGCGGAACTTAAAAATCCTTGCTGCCCCCAGACTTCCTTCAGATTTTGTTCACGCCCTGAATGGTATTGTCATTGATCCAAAATCCTGTTCCTGTGGAATTGCGGCACATTTGAAAAAAGAAATACTGGTGGCCGACATGGCAAAGGAAGATTCCTGGAGGCAACACAAGGCATTTCCTTTTCGAAATGATCTAAAGGCATGCTGGTCATTTCCTATGCTCACGCACAGCCATGAAAATCTGGGTGCCCTATCCGTTTATAGTAAAAAAGTAAAAACCCCCAATTCGGAAGAAAAAAAGCTGATCAATGAGGTGACCCAACTAGCGAGTCTGGCGATTGAACAAAATAATGTAAGAACAGCATTACAGGATAGCCGGGACCAATTGAAGTTCTATGCGCAGGAATTGGAAAAAACGGTGGAAAAACGCACTGCGGATCTCAGTTCGACAGTTACAAGACTGGAAGCATTAAATACCGATCTGGAAACTCAGATACAAGAGCGTAAAATAGCAGAAGAAAGGGCAAAAACCAGTGAGGCGATCTTTTCGGTTATTTCCAAAAACTTTCCAAAAGGCGTAATTATTCTCATCAACAAGGACATGGAAATTGTCTACATCGAAGGTACAGCCTTAACACATATCAGAAAGCAAAAAAAGCCTTTTGAGAGGATACATATTGACGACCTTGCAAATTTTTCTAAAAAGCGAAAAGCCATAATCAAAGATCATGTGAGAGCCACCCTGGAGGGAACGCATTTGAGTTTTGAAATTATCTACAGAAGGAGGAGCTATATGGTAAATTCAACTCCCCTGAGAGACCGGGGTAATGGAATTACACATGCCCTGATGGTATTCCATGATATTTCTGAGCATAAAAAGGCAGAGCAAAATATCCGTACGGCACTGAAAAAGGAGCAGGAGCTTAACGATTTAAAATCCCGCTTTATTTCAACGGCTTCGCACGAATTCAGAACACCTTTGAGTGTTATCCTCTCCTCGGCTACGCTAATTGAGAGACAGAATGAAACCGGGAAAGAAGAAGCCCGATTAAAACACACCAACCGCATAAAATCGAATGTCCAGAATTTAGTAGTCATCCTCAATGATTTTCTCTCCCTGGGCAAACTCGAAGAAGGAGCCATTACACCTAATTATCAGTGGTTCGACCTGCTTATATTATCAGAAGCTATACTTGCGGAGATGGAGGTCAATAAAAAAGCTGGACAAACCCTGGAAATTATTTCTTCCGCTCCGGACATTCAGGTCTTCCTCGATCCCAAGCTGATGAGACATATCCTTAACAATTTACTGAGTAATGCCGTAAAGTATTCTTATGAAAACCAGCCTGTCATACTTAGAATAGAAAAAGATCAGGAAAGTGTATCCATCGAAATTATTGATCAGGGTATTGGGATTCCTAAGGAAGAACAGCAAAACCTATTTCAGAGGTTTTTCAGAGCTAAAAACAGTTTGAATATTCACGGTACGGGCCTTGGGTTGCACATTGTTAAACAATATACAGAACTAATGGGGGGTAACATCAGGGTTAAAAGTGAAGAAGGAGAGGGCAGTACTTTCCGGGTTTCTTTCCCTGTATCGAAGAAAAAGAATAAAGTCCAAAACCTCCCTGATGATGAATAGTAAAACCAGAAAAAAGTTAATTTGATGAGAAAAGTACTGTTAATCGAAGACAACAGGGATGTTCTTGAGAATACTGCCGCCCTTCTCGAGTTTGCAGACTATGTAGTATTCACTGCTGACGGTGGGGCCGACGGAATTACCCAAGCCAAAGAAAATATCCCTGACATCATTATTTGTGATATCATGATGCCTGAAGTAGATGGGTATGCCGTACTTGAAACTTTGAGCCAGGATGATAAAACGGCAGGTATCCCGTTTATTTTTTTAACGGCAAAAAGTGAGATCACAGATATGAGGATGGGCATGTCCCATGGGGCTGATGACTATCTCGTCAAACCAGTAAAGGAAAAGGAATTATTGGAGGCAATAGATCTAAGGCTGAGGAAGAACGATTTTTTAAAACAAAAGTTTACGAAGAATGCAGTAGGCATTAACACCTTCTTTGAGGGTGTTTCCGAATTTCTTGGGATGGAACTTCTCTCGGCAAACCGGGAGACGCAGACATTAAGCGACAAGGAGGAAATATACAGGGAAGGTGAGGCGGCAAATCATTTGTATTTTATTCAAAAAGGAAACGTAAAAACATATCGCGTAACAGAAACTGGCAAAGAGATGGTCTCAGGTATCTACGGAAAGGGGGACTTTATAGGGCAACTCTCCATTCTGAACAACCACGGTACTTATATTGAGACGGCCTCGGCTATTGAATACGCAGAATTACTGAGTATCCCCAAAGAAGATTTTACCAAACTGGTGTACAGCAACAAAGTAGTATCCAGGAAGTTTATAAATCTTATATCAAACGACCTGGAACATTTGCAGGAACAATTAGTAGATATGGCTTTCGCTTCCGTAAAACAGCGAGCAGCAAAAGCACTTCTCGAACTTAATGAGAAGGGAATCATCGAAGATAAAGAACATAGGGGCATCAATATTCCAAGGGAAGATTTTGCGGGAATAATTGGCACAGCTACTGAAACAGCCATACGGGCACTATCTGAATTCAGGGGTAAAGGCCTGATAGGAATCGGAGAAAAGAAAAAACTGGTTGTACTCGATAAAGAAGGTTTAAAACTTATTGCCGATTTCGGATGAAATGTGGGGCTCTATTTTCCGCTAACGCGCCATACCCTCTTACTAATATCATCATTGTATAAAGGCGATTATAATTATTATTTACGTGGTCTCAGAATGATATAGATCATTTACATCTGCCTAATCATTTCGTTTATTTGACGTATAAAATCAGATGTGATGAAAAAGTTTTATACGCTACTCCTTCTTGTATTTCTGGGCTTAAGTAGTTGTGGCCCGGTTATCGTATCTCATCGAATTGGAAATCCACCCCCTCCCTGGTTTTATCCCAACAGGATAGAACTGGTGAGGTATATCTATTTCCCAGATATCCGCATTTATTATGATTTGACTGCACGGACATATATCTATCTCGATGGCGGCATATGGGTCAGGCGAAATACCTTACCACCAAGGTATCGCAACTACGATTTGGGAAGATCGCGGTATGAAAGAATTCGAAATTATCACGATGATGATATAAAACGATACGATGAACAGAACAACGCAAACAGAGGGCGTAGTAATTTGGACAACAGGAGAAGAAGTAATTAGAATGTGAATACTAAACTCCTGATAAATAGTATGATAATTCGATCATGGTTGGGCTTTCAAAAATATTATTTCAATTGATTTTAATCATTTAGAAATGATAACGTTTAGATTATTTTAGTAAAGTTGATTATAAAACAAAGTCGCTTACATACATTTTATTAGAAATATATTTCGTCGAAACTGTTTGAAGTGAACTCTGTTCATGAAAAGCTTTTTACAATGAAAACAATGCAGGAATTGTTGGGCGAAATCATTCTGCTCACCAATCATATCGAAACGGACTTTCCCGAATTATATAGATTCCTAGATGAGAAGCCGATGACCATCCCTATATCAGAAAAGGATAGTGTAGATAAAGAAACTATGAATGACTATCTCGATAGTCTGAGACAGTTATTAGAATATCATCTGGAAAGACATCAGAGTGACAAAATGCTAGGAGGTCATTTAAATAATGGATCTTCCATTCTTTAATGGAATAATGTCTTATTCTATCATATGCTCTGAGCGCAAAGGAAAACCGGCAAACCCATTCTCTTACTCCTTCCTCGCTTTCTCTTTTTCAAGTTTTTTAAAATAACGCCTGAATAAAAAGTTGTGTTTCAGGGCTTCCATGTTTTCATTGAAACGTGCCGTCCCCTCTTCAATGTTTTGCATGGTATGTTGTAACTGATTGACAAAAACAGTGTCGGTAGCCAGATAATTTATTGTTCCTTTTCCTTCGTAAATACGTGTTGAAAGACTGTCTAAAGTGCGGGAAACAGAAGCCATTTTTACACTTGATGCTTCTAAATTGGTAAGAATATTTTTCATCTGTTCGCCGGAAATGGAATCGTTGGTCAGGACATCGGCCACACTGTTTTCATATTCTATATTCGCTACAATGTCATTGAGCTGTTTAAGCATTATATTGGCCTGAGTGCTTAATTCTTTGAGATTGGCAGAGGTCTGCAATAAGTTATCAGACATTACAGTATCATTTAGCAATCTTCCAAAGGTTCCTTTGCCATTTTTCAAGGCTTCCGTTACCTGTAATAGGTCGGCCGTTAAAATAGCTGCATTTTCATTGGTTACGTTGAGGGTGCTCATCATATCTTTAGCACCGATTTTACTGTAAGAGGCAATTTGATCGCCCGATGAGATGGGAGGCCCTTCTTCCCTACCCGGTACTATATTGACGATCATACTTCCTACGAGTCCGTCCGAACCTATACTGGCTATGGCGTTCTTTCTAATATGTGGGAGCATTTTTTCCTGTATGATCATATTGACAACAATGGTAGTGTCATTGGTCATTTCTATGTCTCGTACCGTGCCGATATCAATACCTGAATACCGTACATTATTCCCTTTTTGCAGCCCGTTTACGTTTTTAAAAACTGCATTTATTTGGAATGTGCTCCCAAAGAGATTTTGTCTGTTCCCGATTAGATAAGCTGCTGTTACAAGTAGCACTGTACCCAGCACCACTAATAGTCCCAATCTAATATTCTGTACTGTTGACTTTTCCATTTCCTATTTTTTAAAAAATGCCTGAACATTTGGATCATCCAATTGTGTAAGTTCATTATATGTACCCTCAGCGTAATTAATACCATCCACGAGCAATATCATGCGTTCAGAAATTACCCTGGCACAATCCACATCATGGGTAATGATAAGTGAAGATGTACCGTATTTCTTTTGAATACTTCTCATGAGTTCGATGATTTCTTTCGAGGTTATAGGATCAAGTCCACTGGTGGGTTCATCGTAAAAAATAATTTTAGGCCTTAGAATGATGGCACGCGCAAGGGCCACCCTCCTTTTCATTCCTCCTGATAGTTCGGCGGGCATGAGGTCCATGGTGTGTTCCAACCCCACACTTTCAAGTGCCTCTAAAACATAAGGCGTTGTATCGGTGATTTTTCCCATTTTCTTGCGGTGCCTCCGCATGGGAAATTCCAGGTTTTCCCGCACTGTCATAGAATCGTAAAGGGCACTTCCCTGAAACAGGAAGCCAATATTTGCGCGCAGGGCATCCAGGGATTCCTGATCTAATGTGCTGATGTCCTCACCCATTACCAGGATGGAACCGGCATCGGGTGTCATCAACCCTACCAAGCATTTGATCATTACAGATTTGCCTGAGCCGGATTTACCCATGACCACCAGGTTTTCTCCTTCATAAAGCCGCATATTAAAACCATTGAGCACATGATTGTCTCCGAAGCGCTTATAAAGGCCCTGAATGTCAATAATAACTTTCTGGTCACTTTGAGACTTTAAATCTGTCTTTATGTCTTTCTCTTTAATCATTACAATTCATAAAATATGTCTGATATAAATACGGCAACAAAATCGATCACAAATAATAGCATAGAGGTAAATACTACGGCTGTATTCGCAGCCATGCCCACTCCTGCGGTCCCTTTTTTACTGTAATAACCCTTATAGCAACCAACAAGGCCAATGGCAAAACCAAAGAAGAACGATTTTATGGTTGCAGGAATCAAATCTCCATAAGACAGGGCATCGAAAACGGTATTAAAATAAAGCAGGAAGGAGACATTGCCTTTAAAATTCTCAACAAGTGCAGAACCATAGAGCGCAATGGCATCGCCCAGGACTACTAAAATAGGAAGCATTAGCGTGGTGGCCAGAATTCGGGTAACTACTAAATATTTAAAGGGATTGGTTCCCGATACTTCCATAGCGTCGATCTGTTCTGTCACTCGCATAGAGCCTAGTTCAGCCCCAATTCCGGAAGCGATCCTTCCAGCGCAAACCAATGCGGTAATCACAGGGCCCAATTCCCTCACTATTGATATCCCCACCATATTGGGCATCCATGATACTGCTCCGAACTCAAGCAGGGTAGGTCTTGATTGCAGGGTGAGCACCAAACCAATTATAAATCCAGTGACCAGCACCAGCACAAGGGAGCGGTTGCCCATGTTATAACACTGCCTAAGAAATTCCCTGTATTCAAAAGGAGGCCTGAAACACACTTTAAAAAAACGTGCTGCAAAATAGGATAGCTCACCTATCTCCTTGAAAAAATTCTGTAACTGTGCTGTTGCTTTAAATGTCCTTGTCATAACTACAGCTAGTTAAATTAGGGTACTA
>JABDQK010000302.1 GCA_013042255.1 Flavobacteriaceae bacterium
TTTTATAAAAGACTGTACACCAGTTTTTAATATATTTTTATTCAAACTAAAACTATAAATCTTCAGTGAGTTTATTTACGATCTTATTATCGGCCAGAAACTCCTTTAAAATCACCTTAATTGCCGTATATCCGGGTACGGCTACAATCAATCCCAGGACGCCGAAAAGTAAACCGGCAATGATGATTACCAGGAAGATTTCCAGCGGGTGAGATTTTACACTGTTCGAAAAAATAAAAGGTTGTGAAAAGAAATTATCGATCAGCTGACCAATGGCAAAACCGATGAGTACATATCCGGTTTTTGGAAGGATGATCTCGGTGAAATCTGCCCCCAGATTGGAGGTCATGGAAAGGGTCACCATAAGCACGGCTCCAATGATAGGTCCGATATAGGGAATGATATTAAACAGGGCACACAGGAAGGCGATAACAATGGCATTCGGTATGCCTACGATCAACAGTACAATGGTATAGATCACAAAGAGGATCATGATCTGAAAAAGCAGGCCAACAAAGTAACGGGATAACAATCCATTTATCTTATTTATAGAGTTCGCCATTCCCGACTCCTTATCATCAGGAACGAAGGTCAGGAGCCCTCTTTGAAATAAGGAACTGTCTTTGAGAAAGAAAAACGAAATAAACAGTACTGAGAATAATCCGATTCCTGCTGCACTAAGGGTATTGACAAAGCTGTTAAAGAAGTTTGGGATAAACCCTATATCGAGGCCTTTGATCATATTTTTCTCCAGTTCCGTGCCTTTTATCAGATCATTGACCTGATCGGGCGAAGCCCCGAAATACAGTATGATCTCCTGATACAGTGAACCGATTTTTGACCTCAGTTCCTCAATATTTAAAAGAGAAAGATTTGCAGCCTGTTCAGTCACTAAGGGAAAAAACAAGGCAATAATTCCTGCAAGAACTGCTACCATAAGTAACATGGTAGTGATTACAGCAAGAGTATTTGCGAATTTGAGACGCTTCCTCAGAAACAGAACAATAGGTCTTCCGATAAGCGCGACGACTGCCGCCATGGAAAGGTAAGCCAGGACCGATCTGATCTCGTAAAGGAAGTACAGGAGAATAGCGATACCAGCCAGAATCCCTATCGCACGTACTATACCTTTGGAAATTGTAATTGAATTCATAATCTAATTCTTAAAAGCATACTGTATGATGTTCGCTCCCATCTGAAGCGCCTTTTGCCTTACCTCCGGCGGGTCGTTGTGAACTTCCGGGTCTTCCCACCCATCACCCAGATCACTCTCAAATGTAAACAGAAGTATTAAACGGTTTTTGTCGAAAATGCCCAAAGCCTGTGGCCTTTTTCCATCGTGTTCATGGATCTTGGGCAGGCCGTTTGGAAACTTGAACCGTTCTGAAAAAATGGGATGTTCAGTACTTATTTCCTCCAGTTCCTTATCGGGAAATATTTTTTTTAACTCTTTCTGAAGATATGGTTCCATCCCGTAATTATCATCGATATGTAAGAAGCCACCGGCGAGGAGATAGGTCCTGAGGTTGCTCGCTTCTTCATCACTAAAGAATATATTGCCATGGCCGGTCATGTGTATGTAGGGATACTGAAACAGCAGAGAACTTCCGGGTTCTACAGTCTCGGGTTTTGGGTTGATCTCCGTATTGATGGTTTGATTGCAATAACGGATGAGATTGGGTAATGCAGTGGGGTTAGCGTACCAATCACCACCGCCCTTGTATTTTAAAACGGCAATTTCCTGTGCCGTTGCTGCATGGAATATCATTCCAAAACCAATTGTTATTAAAAAAGCGAATTTTCTCATGCTTTTTGCCATTTGGGCACTCAAAAGTACATAATAAGAGGCGTAATCTGTGATCCGGAACTTTCACAACTGTTCCTCTTGCCTATTCTACAATTATCTACTGTTAAAAACAGCGATTGCCGTACATGCATATATTGCTGCGGTTTCGGTGCGTAGCCTGCTTTCCCCGAGCGAAACCGATAAGAATCCTTTCTCGTAGGCCAAATCTACCTCTTGCTCAGTAAAATCGCCTTCCGGCCCTATCATGATTGTAATCCGCTTATCCGGGGCGATTCTTCGCTTGAGTTCTACTTTTTCTTCTTCATGACAATGGGCAATAAATCGGATCCCGGGATGCTTCATTTCCAAAAATTCTTCCAGACTCACTGCCGGATGCAAAATGGGAAGATAGGCTCTTTGAGATTGCTTCATCGCTCCCTGAATAACCTTCTGTAACCGATCCATCTTCAGTGTTTTTCTTTCAGATCGGGAACATATAATCGGGGTGATCTCATTGATTCCGATTTCTGTTGCTTTCTCCAGAAACCATTCAAAGCGGTCGTTGCTTTTTGTCGGGGCAACAGCCATATGGAGGGAATGCATCTTAGGATGTCTTTTCTCTGACGAGACAATAGTGGCGGTAGTGTTTTTAGAATCGGTACTTTCCAATGCCGCTACAAAAATCCGGCCCCTGCCGTTGGTCACATGGAACTGATCTCCTTTTTTCTTTCGTAGGACTTTTAGCAGATGTTTACTTTCTTCGGGACTTAAAGTAAATTCTTTTGACGATTTGGTAATCTCCGGATTATAAAATAATTGCATAAGCTTTTGGTGTATTATGATTTTAATTTGCGACGGGCATGTTCAATACCCAATGCAATCCATTCCTGCAGTTCTTTTTCACTTTGAAAGGCCTCCTGCGAAACAAAAATAAATTCTTTCATTGGTTTTTTGGTAAAATCCATGGGTCGAACACTTTCACTATTGAGTTTGTCCTCCATTTTTTCCTCAACGACCCTTACCACCAGTTCGTCGCCAATGATTCCGATTGTCATTTTGCCTTTCAGGAGAAAAGCAAGTCCGCCAAACATTTTCTTTTCCGAAATATCAGAACGTAAGGGTTCTGGATAGGTGTGGAGTGCTATACGAATTCTTTCGGCCAATACATTATCAAAGGGCATGGACTATGAGTTGTGGAATCGGGAGTGATAAATATAGCTCATTTTCCGTTTCCTGATTCAGGGAATGATATATCTCGCCTTTGCGGTTACACTTTGATCGGTAAACTTCCCTTCGCGAAATTTCAGATACCCCACGATCCCGATCATAGCTGCATTATCTGTGCAATATTCAAACTTGGGAATATAAGTTGTCCAGCCTAATTGTCTCTCCGCATTTTTCAATGCCATTCTAATTCCTGAATTGGCAGAAACACCACCCCCGATGGCCACCTGTTTTATTCCTGTCTGTTTAACCGCTTTTTTGAGTTTGTCCATCAAAATTTCAACAATAGTATATTGGATGGAAGCACAGATATCCTCCCTGTTTTGTTCGATAAAGTTGGGATTTGCTGCGGTTTCTCGTTGAATAAAATATAGGATACTGGTCTTTAGCCCGCTGAAACTGAAATTAAGCCCTTTTACTTTTGGTTTTGGAAATGGGTAGGCTTGGGGATTTCCTTTTTGAGCCAGTTTATCGACAAGGGGACCTCCAGGATAAGGCAATCCGATAATTTTTGCCGTTTTGTCGAAGGCTTCACCCACAGCATCATCGAGAGTTTCACCCAGAATTTCCATGTCGAAATAATTACGGACCAGTACGATCTGTGTATGGCCTCCACTTATCGTTAGTGCCAGGAAAGGAAAACCAGGATGCTCAAAGCCTTCTTCACGAATAAAATGGGCCAGGATATGGGCCTGCATGTGGTTTACTTCAATAAGTGGAATTCCCAGACCAAGCGCCAGGGATTTGGCAAAGGAAGTAC
>JABDQK010000303.1 GCA_013042255.1 Flavobacteriaceae bacterium
CCGAGATATGTCTGATTAAGCTGAAATATATTAAATCGAATTCCCTGTTGCGCCTTAGTATCACCTTCAATGGTAATATCACTCATTTCCCATATTCCTGCCCAGGCTTTTTTCTGTGCCTCCAAAAGGGTTTCAAATCCCTTTTTGCTAGCTTTTCCGAGGGCCTGTTTAGCGGCTTCGACGAGGTTTCCCCCCTTGTGGTTTCGCGATACGGTATACCCTCCGAATTTAATAAATGAAACGGTGGTACCCTTTGTAATTCGCTGTTCATAGCTATGCCCCACCCAAAGCTCTTTTTTATCACTACTTTTTGCCTTGTTTTGGATAGTTCCATCGTATTCCAGCTGACATTCCATGAAAGTGCAGGTCTCGAAATTGGTTTTCATGGTATGGGCTTCAATAAAAGCCTGATTTCCCTCTGAGGAAACCCTTGTCGTATTCCAAAATTTATCGTCCCAATTGCTGTCTTCATTAGTTATACCACTGTCCAGATAGGGTAAAAAGGTTATAGTAAGATCCTCTTTTGCCGCTCTCACCTCATATCGTATGGCACCAACTTCATCGAGGTCGAGGCTGAGGAATCGGGTTACTTTTACTTCAACCGTCTTATTATTTTGGAGTGTGGCAGTAAAGCTCCTGTAGTAAATTCCTTCCTTCATATTTAATTCACGGCGGAAATGATCTACGCTGGTACAGGTATGGAGGTCGAGGGGCTCTCCATCGATCAAAACATGGATCCCAATCCAGCTGGGGGCGTTAATCACCTTGGCAAAATATTCAGGATATCCGTTCTTCCACCATCCTACCCTAGTCTTATCGGGATAATATACCCCTCCGATATAGCTGCCCTGAAAGGTAGGGCCGCTGTATTGTTCTTCAAAATTGGCGCGTTGTCCCATGGCCCCGTTACCAAGACTAAAAATGCTTTCGGAAGATTTTACATTTTCCTTATCAAATCCTTCTTCTATAATCGACCAAAGGTCTGGTTTAATATAATCCTGATTCATATGTTATAATTCTGCTAGTTCCTTTATAAAGTTAAGTTCGATCTCAGTGAAATCTTTAAAGACATACTGAGCTTCTGATAATGTATTCTTATGTCCGATGCCAACACTGGTCATGCCGGCAGTATTCGCCGCTTGTATTCCCGCGATAGCATCCTCAAACACTACGCAGTTCACCGGTGTAATATTCAACTCTTTCGCGGCGATCAGGAATACTTCCGGGTCCGGTTTTGCCTTTGTAACCTGGGTACCATCAACAATGGTGTTAAAATAAGGAATAAGTCCCACTTTTTTTAATATTGCGCGTGCATTTTTACTAGCCGATCCCAATGCCATTGGTACCCTGTGTTTTTGGAGATATTGGAGTACTTTGATTACATCCGGAAGAATTTCCTCCTCAGTCATTGTGTCAATGTAACTTAGGTAATCTTCATTTTTTTCCTCCAGCCAGTTGTTAAATTGTTCCTTAGAAACTTTTAGATTTCCCCATTCGAGCAGAATTTCGAGGCATCGTTTGCGGCTCACACCTTTAAATTGCTCATTTTGTTCTTTGGTAAAGGGAATCCCTAATTCATCGGCGAGGTGCTTCCATGCCAGATAATGATACTTGGCGGTATCAACTATAACACCATCCAGGTCGAATATAAAGCCTTTGTTATGCATTTGGAGCTTGGTATATGAACTTGTTTAGAGAGCTTGGGTACTCAGAAGGTTTAATTTTAAACAGCTGCCAAGATACAAAGTTGTAGTAAGAATTAAGCAGGAGTGACAAGGTTTCGCTTTCAAATGACCTAATCAACTGTCAGATCGTGTAGACCCTCTTTCAATCAGGGTTGCACTTATGACCTTTGTTTCATAATGTTCTTCATCCTGTTCGCCATGATCACTTTCGATCTTATCGATAAGCATTTGAGCAGCAATTTCCCCCATGTGCTCTCCGTGTTGATCAACAGATGTTAAAGAAGGAGTTGAGTATCTTGACAATATGCCGTCTGTGAATCCAATAAATGCAATGTCTTCAGGAACGCGCTTGCCAAATTTCTGAGCGATCCCCATGCATTTAACTGCAAAAATTTCATTGACACATAAGACGGCATCTATTTCGCGCTTTCGAAAAAAAATTTCACTCATACTTTCGTCCTGCTGCTGATAGGG
>JABDQK010000311.1 GCA_013042255.1 Flavobacteriaceae bacterium
CCAATAGTCAGAAGAACTACAGAAGTAATCACAATCCGAACGGAGCCGAGTTGTATCGGTGTAAATCCTTCCAGTCCCTTCTTAATAAGTATATACGAAGTTCCCCATATTATGGAAAGAACAATCAGGTAGACCCATTTGCGATTTACGTCACTCAAATTTCAGGATTTGCGCAAAAATGAAGTATTTTCCTGGATTAGTCAGGATACTCTTTCGTAATTTTATGCTAATAAAAGAATGCATAATGACAATAAAATCCACACTTACATTTTTAGCACTCCTATTTATTGTAGTCTCATGTAAGACAGAGCCTAAAAAAGCAGAGGCTACATCTAAAATGGAAGAAGTAATGGCAGTACATGACGAAGTAATGCCCAAAATGAGTACAATTAGTAAACTTGTCGCCCAATTAAAGCCCATGGCCGATTCCACCGAGACCGGTAAAGAGTATATGTCGGCAATGAAAGATCTTCAGGCATCTCATAAATCTATGATGGATTGGATGCAGGGTTTTGGAGCACGTTTTGATTCGGATGAAATCCTTAACGGGAAAGAGCTCACAGCAGAAAAAAAGAAATGGCTTTTGGAAGAAGAAATAAAGGTAAATCAGCTTAAGGAAGATATTAATGGTAGTATTGCCCGGGCCGAAGATCTGCTTTCTGAAGACTAGAAAGGCAGGTTTGACAGATCTACATTCCCTCCTGAAATAATCACCCCAAGCTGCTTGCCTTTAAAGGCCGATCGTTCCCTGTAGAGTCCTGCGAGAGCTACTGCACTGGAGGCTTCAACCACTATTTTCATCCTCTCCCAAATGAGGCGCATTGCATCTATGATCTCCTGCTCCTCCACCCTGATGATCTTTTCCACATGTTCTAATATCACGGGGAGTGTATTGCTTCCCAATTGGGTTTTTAGTCCGTCTGCAATAGTATTCGTGGTTCTATTATTCTCGATCTTTCCACTTTTCAAAGATCGATAGGCATCATCAACTTCGAAAGGTTCTGTCCCAATTACCTTACATGTATTCCCAAGATATGATGCCGCCAGGGCAGAACCGGCAATGAGTCCACCCCCTCCAACAGGCACGAAAATAAAGTCGAGATTCGGATAATCCTGCAGGAGTTCATATGCGGCTGTTCCCTGGCCTAATATGACGTCAGGATCATTTGATGGATGTAAAAATGCCGCCCCGGTCTTTTGCTGAATTTCTTGTGCTGTAGCATTTCTGGCTTCAAGCGTGGGTTCGCATTCATAAATGATGCCATCGTACTCCAGCACTCCCTTCTTTTTAACTTCCGGGGCCGAAGTTGGCATAACGATATGTGCCTTCACTCCCATACTTTGGGCAGCAAGGGCCAAAGCCTGTGCAAAGTTCCCGGAAGAATGGGTTACTACCCCTTTGCTTCTTTCTGCATCAGAGAGTTTAAGAAGTGCATGAGTAGCCCCCCTCATCTTATACGCCCCCATCCGCTGAAAATTTTCACATTTGAAGTACACCTCTGCACCAGTGATTTCATTGATCAACCTGGAAGTGAGCACAGGGGTTCGGTGGATAAAGGGCTTGATTATCTCATGACATGCAGGAAGCTGATCTCCGTTCATTGCAAAAGAATTATACAGTTACTTCCATTTGAGGGTTTCCAGGATATGGCGTACATCATTTTGTAGGTAGACTGCGGCTGGATAGATAGAATCGTAATTCGGTTTGGCATAAAAATACAGTGAGCCTGTGAGAAAGTGCCGTGTACTGTCTGTTGCATAAAATTGCGCCTGGGAAGCCGCATTTCCTTTAACTTCATAAAACATCCCATACACTCTATTATTTTCATCGATGTATTGTTGTTCAAGGATGTTATCTGCTTTAACAACGTGCTCATAAGAAAGTTTTTGAGCATCCGTTACCAATTCCACCAGATTATTCTCAACTGGTCTGTAGGTAAGATAAATAGCCCCTTTCAGAATGGGATAATCAAGGGTAAAGGAGGCAGATTTCAAGTCTTTTATACGGGCAAGGCTATTGTATTGAAAACTATAGGCCGAAGTTTGTACAATCTTCGATTCGCCCGCAGGGTACTCAAGACGAAGTTGAGCCTTGGGTTTGGGGAGTACCTCATCCTGGCACGAATTCAGGATAAAAACACAACAAAATAGTAGTCCTATAAATCTATAATTCATTTGGCAGGGTTATTTTTATCTGTATTAGTCTTTTCCTGTCCAGGCTTTCCACGACGAATTGATAACTATTGAATTCAATCAATTCACCTCTCTTTGGAAAGCTGCCCGCTATCTCCAGTACAAAGCCAGCTATGGTCTCAGACTCACCTTTTTGCTCTTCAAATTCGTTTTCATCTGTAATTTTCGCTACGCGATAAAAATCTTTCAGGGTGGTTTTCCCATCAAAAACATAGTTGAATTCGTCTAATTTGGAAAAAATAAGGTCTTCGTCGTCAAACTCATCGCTAATGTCGCCTACTATTTCTTCAATGATATCTTCCAAAGTAACAATTCCTGAGGTACCACCATATTCGTCTACCACCACGGCCAGATGTATCTTTTTCTCCTGAAATTCTAGCAGTAAATCGTCAAGCTTCTTATTTTCAGGAACAAAATAGGGCTCTCTGATTAAGGATATCCAGGCAAACTGTTTTCGTTCGATATACGGCAGAAGGTCTTTAACGTAAAGTACCCCGATAACCTTGTCAATATGATCTGAAAACACCGGAATCCTCGAGTATCCGTGTTTTTTAATCTCTTCGAGTACCTCGGTAAACTTCATATCTTCCCTAAGGGCGAAAATGTCGATCCTGGGTCTCATTACCTGTTTTGTATCGGTATTCCCAAAGGACACGATTCCTTCCAGAATCTTCTGCTCTTCCTTGGTAGTGTCTCCTTCTGAAGTTAATTCGAGTGCCTGTGATAAATGGTCTACACTCAGATTTGATTTTTGTTTCCCAAATTTGTTATAGAGATAGATCGTAGCTGATCTCATAGGGCTGCTCAATGGCGTTAGGAGGAAATCGAGCGCCCTGAGGGGATAGGCCATAAGATGAGAAAACTGTTGCCTGTTGCGATTGGCATAGATCTTTGGCAGGATCTCACCGAACATCAGAATAAGGAATGTAGCGACTACAACTTCGAGCAAAAAACGGATCGATATCACCCCCATTAATTGATAGGTGATAGAGGAAAAAAGCGTATCCCCGATATCACTAAACAACAGGACGATACCAATATTGATGGCATTATTGGCAATCAGGATAGTAGCTAATAACTTTTTGGGCCTTTCGAGTAGTTTTACCACGATATTACCAGGGGCCGTATTTTTTTCCTGAATATCCTTCAACTCCGTAATCGAAAGACTGAAAAAAGCGACCTCTGCCCCGGATATCAGTGCGGAGCAGCCGAGTAAGATAAATAGAAAAATGATCTTAAATACAATGAGATTGTCGTAAGCGGCAACGCCAAAAAGTACTTCAAAGGGCTCAGGATCCACGCGTATTTCAGTTATTTATAAGATCAAAAAGGCAGGTCGTCTTCCGGTTCGGAAGATGCCATAGTCCCGGTGGGTTCAGGTTTCTGTGCCTGAGGTGCCTTAGCGGTACCAGTGGTTTTTTTAGACGCTGTTTGTTGTTCCCCGGACATACTATCCTGTTTGCTGGTAAGAAAAGTAAAATCCTGAACATGAATTTCGGTTGTGTATTTAGTTACCCCATCCTCACCCTGCCACTGCCTGGTTTTCAACCTTCCTTCCACATAGATTTTATCACCTTTGTTAAGGTACTTTTCACAAATTTCGGCAGCCTTGTTACGCACCACAATATTATGCCACTCTGTGGTGGTCACTTTCTCTCCTGTTTGTTTATTTGTATAGGATTCGTTGGTAGCTATAGGAAACCTCCCGATACAATTGCCTCCTTCAAAATAATGAAGTTTTACCTCATCTCCCAGATGCCCTATCAGCATTACTTTATTCAATGTTCCGCTCATGTCTCTAATTTAGTTCAAAAGTACAAATTTTTAAATGTATTGAGGAATTCAGAGACCAGGACTGGAGTAGGATAATGCTCCGTATTTTCTAGAGGTATTCCATTGGTCAATTCTTCTTCCATCTCCACAATTAAAAACCTGGTAATCAAATGCTGATGAGATAATTTATGAATAACCGGGTCTTTTCGCCACAGCACAATCTCATTGGGGCTCTTATCCTCTTGTGTAAGGGAATTGTAAACTTCCTCAGGTTCGAGTAATCGATCTGATTCAATTAGTGGAAATTCATATAAGTGCTGCCATATCCCCTTGCCCAGGCGTTTGTTCAAGAGGGTATTCCCTTGGTTATCAATATATACGAGGTAATTAAAATGCCGAATTCGTACTTTCCCCTTTTTAAGTTTTACCGGAAGCTCAGAAATTCTGTTCTGTTGCAAGGCAAGACATTTTTTATTTAAAGGGCAGCCGGGACAATCAGGACTCTGAGGTTTGCATTGAATGGCACCGAACTCCATAATGGCCTGGTTGTAATTGGCGATCTCATTTTCATCCATGACTTCCAGCGCCAGGTTTTTAAAATATCGTATCCCTTCCGAACTGTTTATGGGAAGATCTATCCCAAAATAACGTGCTAAAACCCTGTATACATTCCCATCCACTACCGGGGTGGGTGCTCCGAAACATATGGAAGCGATGGCACTGGCTGTATAATCCCCGATACCTTTGAGTTTTATTATCTGGTCATAGGAAGAGGGGAATTCACCCTGATACTCTTCAACCACCGTTTTGGCGGCAAGATGCATATTGCGGGCTCTCGAATAGTAACCCAATCCCTGCCATAAGCGGAGAACTTCCTGCTCACCGGCTTTTGCCAGTTCAAAAATATTGGGATATTGTGTGATGAATTTTTCGTAATAGGGCAACCCCTGTGCTACCCGTGTTTGCTGGAGAATCACCTCCGATAGCCAGATTCTGTATGGATCCCTGGTTTGCCTCCAAGGAAGTTCCCTTTTATTTTTTGAATACCAGTTTAGAATAGTTTTGGAAAAAATGGTCATACCGAAGAAGTGAGCAAAAGTAAGCTTTTAAAGACTTAAAATTAGTTTATTAGGAGAAAAGAATGAATAATATTTATATATTTGCAAGCCTGAAAAATAAC
>JABDQK010000313.1 GCA_013042255.1 Flavobacteriaceae bacterium
AGAATAGATTCGGTCCAATTTCCTTTGATATAATCGTAATAGCTCTGATCACTTCCCATCCAGATCAGCAACGACTGCTGGAATTGACGTGTGTCAAATAGCTCCTTAATAGTGGGCTGCATCAGGCTGTAATGGCCTTTCTTAATCTGAGTATCACCCCAGGACTCCAGATAGTGATTCGCAGCTGCAGTAAACTGGGTACGTTCGGTAGTTTCATTCCAATTGGTCGAGAAAGTAACTGACAACTCTACTTTTTCAAGTCCTTCAGCAAAATCTGTTGCATTTGGCAAAGTATACATGGGATTTACCCCATCCATAACCAGCAGGCCAACGTTACCTGCCTTCATATCATTAATCAACTGCTGTACCTCAGCATTCTTGCCTTTCCTGATATATTTTGGTGCTTGTGCATCGAATGCTTCACTGCCCAGCATTTCATTGATGGCGAGAACAACCCTTTGGACATCAACGTCATCCAAACCGCTTACAACTACTGCTTTACTTCCCTTGCTCCTGATTTCAGCCGCAACACTATCTACCATTGCCAAAGCACCTTCACTAAGATCAGTGCTAACTCTGCTGTTATTCAGTTTCCCGTAAATGGCTGCCAGGGCCTTTTTCTGCTCTGAGGGTCTCAGGGGCACTCTTTGGTCGGCATTGGCTCCGGTAAGGGACATATTGGCTTCAAACTGCACATGCCTCGACATCTTACCTGCTTTGGGCACACGCCCTTTGGAATATCCGGCATCGTAGCCACCTCCCTGCCAGTCGGCAAGAAAATCAGCACTGAAAGAGACAATCAGTTCTGCTTTTTCAAAATGATAATCTGCAAGTGCTCTCTCCCCGTAAGCCATTTCAAAGGCATCTAATGCGGCACTCTCAGATATTGCATCATAAGTAATATGCTTCGCATTGGGATTGGCTGCAATAAAATCTGCAATAAGTTTTTCTGTAGAAGGACTCGCGTAGGTCTGGGTGAGTAAAACTGCCTGTTTAGCAGTTCCGTTAATTGCACCGAGTTTTGATTTTACTGAAGCATCGAGCAGCGCCCAATCAACAGCCTCTCCATTAGACAAGGGGCCCTGTAATCTGGTACTGTCATAAAGCGAAAGCACTGAAGCCTGCACTCTGGCGTTAGCTCCACTGTGGGTAGCAGCTTCTTTGTTATTTTCAACTTTTATAGGTCGTCCTTCTCTGGTTTTGATAAGAATACTGGCAAAATCATATCCATTTGCCATAGTGGTGGCATAGTAGTTAGCCACTCCAGGAATAATCTGTTCTGGTTTCACTACATAGGGAATCGACTTGATCACTGGTCCTTCACAAGCGGCAAGTGAAGCTGCTGCTGTACTGAAGCCTACATATTTAAGGAAGTCTCTACGGTTAGTTTTAGAATCCGACAGACGTTCCTTATCCCCCAGAAATTCATCAACCGGAATTTCTTCAGGAAACTCGTTATCTCTTAGCTTCTGAATATTGGAATCAGAGGGAATCAGGTCCGCTTCGTTTTTCCAGTATATTTTATTTGATGCCATACGATCTATCTGTAATTAGCTTCTTTAATATTTCTTAATAGTGACATTTTCCGCACTCGAGTCCACCTAGCTGGGCGGCCGTCAGATTCTCTACCTCATATTTCTCTGATAATGCCTTGTGTATCTTTTCGTAGTAAGCATTGTCTTCCACATTGACATTAGTCTCCCGGTGACAATTAATACACCAGCCCATAGTCAGTGGTGCATACTGATACATAATCTCCATCTCCTCCACCGGACCATGGCAGGTCTGGCATTCGATTCCCGCTACAGATACATGCTGTGAATGATTGAAATAGGCAAGGTCGGGTAAGTTGTGAATCCGAACCCATTCAACAGGTTGAGATTCCCCGGTATACCTTTGTTCTTCCTCATTCCAACCCACCGCTTTATAAAGTTTTTTGATTTCAGCGGTATAGAATTCATTAGTATAACCATTGGCCAGGTCTTCCTGGGTAGGACCTTCAGGATTACCTTTGTACTCGTAAATCGATTTGTGACAATTCATACAAACATTGAGTGACGGTATTCCTGAGTGCTTGGATACCCGGGCAGAAGAGTGACAGTATTTACACTCTATTTTGTTGTCTCCTGCATGGATTTTATGGGAGTAGTGTATGGGTTGTATAGGCTGATATCCCTGATCTAATCCAATCTGCATCATCCAGCCATAGGCGTAGTAAGCACTGGCCAGTAAAAGAAATATTACAGAAACCAGTACCAGGAATTGATTTTTTGCAAAAGCCTTCCATATGGGCATTCTCTTTTCCGCCTTGGCTTTTTCAACGACCACCCCATTGGCTTCTGCAATCCTTCTAAGGGTTGCATTTACCAGGTATAGCATCATCACAAGAAGTCCGAATACTAAAACCAGTGCCCCCAGGATTACTTCATTGGTAATTCCTGATGTAGGTGCTCCCCCGGCAGGCTCTGCTGCTGTAGCTACTGCCTGAACTGGTGCAGGTGGTGGAGCTGCAGTATATGCTAAAATATCATCGATATCGGTATTGCTCAGCGTTGGAAAAGCAGTCATTGCCGCCTGATTGTATTCCTCGTAGATTTTGTTGGCGTAGGCATCTCCTGAGGCGATCATCCCGGCGCTGTTTTTAATCCATGTGTACAACCATTCTTTATCCAGGCCTTCTTCTTCAGCCAGTCTGGTCTCCACATTCGCAAGTGCAGGACCGGTCATTTTCCGGTTTAACGCATGACAGGCAGCACAATTCTGATTGAATAGTTGCTTTCCTTTTGCGGCATCCCCTCCGGTGGCTGCATCAGCAGCCTCCTCAGTGGCTTCAGCAGGAACAACAGCCTGGTCTTGAGCTAATATATTATTTGAAGTAAGTAGAAAAACTACCAAAAAAATACCGAAAAATGTAGAAATCTGAGCGCGGTACGGAACCTTTTTCATATTGAAATTATTTCTATCGAAATATTGGCACGATAATTTCTTTAAGCTAGCTAATAAAGAAGTTTATCGCCAATTTAATTGCGGTCAAAAATACGACATTGACTTTATTTGGGAAATCCTTAACTATTGATAATTGATAATTTATACCTATTCTAAATAAGCTTTCCTTATTCTGTTTAAGCTCTAATAAATTACCTTTGCAAACAACTGATAATTTCAATTGCCTAACCCTATGAGAAACGCAATATACACGCTGTTTTTACTCTTTTTGCCGCTTGTGGGTCTGGCCCAGAAAGGGGTCGTCACAGTTGAACAAGATCCGGAGATCACCAGACTCCTGGATATTTATAAAAAGAAGAATTCCAAAACGGAATACTACACTATCCAGATCGGTTTTGGTTCCTATGCCGAGGCAACGATCCTGGAAGATGATGCCTCAATGGATTTCCCTCAATACAGGTCGAAAATTATATTTGACTCCCCTACCTACAGGGTTCATTTGGGCCGGTTTAAAAATAAACTAGACGTTGAGAGAACGTTTGCTGAAGTTCGAAAGAAATATCCGCAATCTATTATCCTGAAACCCATCACCAACAACTGATAATTAATTAGACTCGAAATAAAAAAACCCTTGCCGTTCAGCAAGGGTTTTTTACTTAGATTATCTATATTCTTACAAGGTCTTTTTGACCGCAACTTCCTGAAAGGCTTCAACGATATCACTTTCTTTGATGTCATTGTAATTCTTTATCTGAAGACCGCAATCATATCCTTTGCTCACCTCTTTCACGTCATCTTTAAATCGTTTCAGGGACGCAAGGACTCCTGTATAAATCACCACCCCATCCCTGATGAGTCGGATATTCGAATTCCTGAATATCTTACCACTGGTCACCATACACCCGGCAATTGTACCGATCTTGGAAATCTTGAAAGTTTCCCTGATTTCAGCCGTTCCGGTAATTTCTTCTTTTATCTCTGGTGACAACATACCTTCCATGGCGTCTTTAAGGTCGTTGATCGCATCGTAAATAATAGAATACATCCTGATATCGATCTCTTCCTTATCCGCAATGTCTCGTGCATTGCCCATTGGCCTTACATTAAATCCGATCACAATCGCATCGGAAGCAGAAGCCAGGAGCACATCAGATTCTGTGATGGCACCCACTCCTTTGTGAATGATATTTACCTGGATCTCATCCGTTGACAATTTCTGGAAGCTATCAGTAAGTGCTTCTACAGAACCATCCACATCCCCTTTGAGGATTATGTTCAGCTCTTTGAAATCACCAAGTGCGATTCTTCGTCCGATCTCATCAAGGGTGATATGTCGTTGTGTTCTAACGGATTGCTCTCGGAGTAACTGACTCCTTTTAGCAGCAATTTGCTTGGCTTCACGCTCATCCTGAAGGACATTGAATTTATCCCCCGCTTGAGGAGCTCCGTCTAATCCAAGAATTGAGATTGGCGTGGAGGGACCTGCTTTTTCTACAGATTTACCCCGCTCATCCTGCATTGCTTTGACTTTACCACTGCAGGTTCCTGCGAGAACATAGTCTCCAATTTTCAGTGTTCCTGCCAGGACCAAAACAGTAGAAACATAACCTCTTCCCTTGTCGAGAAAAGCTTCCACTACCGTTCCGGTAGCTAATTTATCCGGATTAGCTTTCAATTCGAGTAATTCTGCTTCCAGAATAACCTTCTCCAGTAATTCTTTTACCCCTTCTCCTGTCTTTGCGGAGATATCATGTGATTGTATTTTACCTCCCCAGTCTTCAACCAGGAGATTCATGGCTGCCAGTCCTTCCTTAATTTTATCAGGATTGGCATTGGGTCTGTCTATTTTGTTAATCGCAAAAACAATTGGCACCCCGGCTGCCTGGGCATGACTTATCGCTTCCTTGGTCTGGGGCATGATATCGTCGTCTGCAGCAATTACGATGATGGCAATATCAGTTACCTGAGCACCTCTTGCCCTCATCGCCGTAAAGGCTTCGTGACCAGGTGTATCGAGGAAGGCTATTTTCTGTCCATTCTCCAATTCGACACCATAAGCACCAATATGCTGGGTGATGCCACCACTTTCCCCGGCAATTACATTTTCCTGCCGGATGTAATCCAAAAGCGATGTCTTACCGTGATCTACATGTCCCATTACTGTGACGATAGGTGCCCTTGGCTGAAGATCTTCGGGCGCATCCACTTCTTCTTCTATAGATTCTTCTATATCAGCAGTTACGAATTCCACTTCATAACCGAATTCGTCGGCTACAATTGAAAGGGTTTCTGCATCGAGTCGCTGGTTCATGGTTACCATGATCCCCAGTGACATACATGCGGAGATAATCTGCGTGCTGGGCACATCCATCATGGTTGCCACCTCCCCCACTGTAACAAACTCGGTTACTTTAAGTACCTTGCTATCCAATTCCTGCTGTTCCAGGTCTTTTTCGGATTGTTGCTTGTGCTGGTCTCTTTTGTCTCTTCTGTATTTTGCCCCTTTGCCTTTTTTAGACTTGCCCTGTAATTTTTCAAGGGTTTCTCTAACCTGTTTTTGTACTTCTTCCTCTGTGGGTTCCACTTTAGAGCTTACACCAGCTCTTGACCCTCTTTTATCGTCAGTCCTTCCACGTCTACCTCCACGGGGGCCGGAGTCACTAATAATACGTTTTCTTCTTTTCTTTCTGTCTTTTGGATCAGGCTTAGCAGCTGCCTCTTTTTTCTTCTTGGGCTTTTCAAACTTGGTAAGATCTATCTTATCGCCCATGATCTTGGGCCCGGATAGTTTCTGATACTTTGTCTCAATGGCCTCAGGCTCTTCTTCTTCTTTCGGCTCTTCTTTAGTTTTTTTCTCAGTAGCTTTAACTGCTTTCTCTTTCTTTTTCGCGGGTTTTGCAGCGGGAGCAGCTTCTTTTTTTACTTCAGGTTCAGCAGCGGCCTCAGGTTCAACAACTTTCTCCTCCTCTTTCGGTTTTTTGTCGCTTTCAAGATCGATCTTACCCACCATTTTGGGGCCGGAAAGATCTGCTTTAGCTTTTACAACTTCGGAAGCCGCGGCTCTTTTTTCGCGAGCCAGACGCCTTTCTTCCTGTTCCTGTTCGAGTTGTAGTCTTATAGCCTCCTTCTCCTTGCGCTTTTCCTCCCCGACCTCGATAGAAGCCACTTTTTTGCTCATATCGGTCTGGAATTCATCTAAGAGAACCTGGTGCACCTCCTCAGAAATCTTCGTAGTAGGACGCGCATCGATTTTGTGCCCTTTGGAGGCAAGAAAATCGACCGCCCTGTCGAGGGAGATGTTCAGTTCTCTCAGAACTTTATTAAGCCTTATTTTTGCATTGTCTGCCATAAATACTATTTACTCTCTTATTTTTTTTCGCTAATATATAGCTTAATCTTCAAACTCGGCCTTTAGGATACGTACCACATCGAGTATCGTTTCTTCTTCAAGATCGGTCCTTTTTACCAAATCATCCACATCCTGTTCCAAAACACTTCTGGCCGTATCCAGGCCTATTTTCTTTAATTCTTCAATGACCCAGCTTTCAATTTCATCTGAAAATTCTGTGAGTTCCACATCCTCTTCAACACCTTCTCTGAATACATCGATCTCATATCCAGTGAGCTGTCCTGCCAATCGAATATTGTGTCCTCCGCGACCAATTGCCTTGGAAACCTCTTCTGGTTTCAGGTACACCTGTGCCGTCATGTTTTCATCATTCAGCTTTACCGTCGACACACGGGCAGGGCTCAATGACCTGGTAACCATTAGCTGAGGATTATTCGTCCAGTTAATCACATCTATATTCTCATTCCCCAGTTCTCTTACAATACCGTGAATACGAGATCCTTTCATCCCAACGCAGGCACCAACGGGATCAATTCTATCATCATAGGAGTCAACCGCAACTTTTGCTTTCTCCCCCGGGATACGCACAGCTTTCTTTATTGTAATAAGGCCGTCGAAAACCTCAGGGATTTCCTGAAAGAACAGCTGCTCAAGAAATATCGGAGAGGTCCTAGACATGATGATCATAGGCTTGTTTCCTTTCAGTTCAACGCTTTCAATGATTCCCCTTACGTTATCCCCTTTTCTGAAAAAATCAGAGGGAATCTGCTTGTCCTTAGGCAGGATAATTTCATTTCCTTCATCGTCGAGGAGGATGATGGCCTTATGCCTTATGTGGTGCACCTCAGCGGTGTATATCTCACCTTCGAGGTCTTTGAATTGCTTGTAAATGGTAGTATTGTCGTGCTCATGTATCTTAGAGATCAGATTTTGCCTGAGTGCCAGAATAGCCCTTCTCCCCAGGTCGATCAGTTTTACTTCCTCAGAAACATCTTCCCCTACTTCAAAATCGGGCTCAATTTTCCTGGCTTCAGACAACGATATTTGTTCATTTGGTTCTTCTACCTCTCCATCTTCCACAACGACACGGTTTCTCCAAATTTCCAAATCCCCTTTATCCGGATTGATAATGATATCAAAGTTGTCATCTGATCCAAATTTCTTCTTGAGGGCATTTCTGAATACATCTTCCAAAATTGCCATCAAGGTTACCCGGTCGATGAATTTATCATCTTTGAATTCCGAGAACGATTCGATCAATGCGATATTTTCCATTCTGATCTAAAATTAAAATTTAAGTACTACGTTCGCTTTTATTATTTCTGAATAGGGGACCGCTTTTGTTTTTACAACTGTGGTCTTGCCCTTCCCAACAGGTTTAGGCTCCCTTGCTTTCCACTCTAGCGTCACTCCCTCTTCAGAGGCTTTCACCAAAGTTCCTTCTATGGTTGACTCGGAGGTCTTAACTTTAAGTTTTCTTCCAATATTCTTCTGATACTGCCGTGGCATCGTCATGGGCTCTGTAGCACCAGGAGAGGTCACTTCCAATGAAAAATCTATGGTTTCCCTGTCCAGATTATGTTCAATTGCCCTGCTCACAGTCATACAGTCTTCGAGGGTTACCCCTTTATCTCCGTCAATAATAATCCTTATCTGATTTGCCGGACTAACCGAAAAATCAATAAGAAATAGTTCCGGGTTCTCTTTCAATACCTGGTTTAAAAGTACCTCTGCCTGTTCCTTCAACATAAATACAAGTAACAAAAGAGGGGACTAAATTGTCCCCTCATGAATACTTTAATATCCTTTCAGTGGTGCAAATATACATAATTTTTCTTAATCATTATATACCAAAAAGAAGTCGGCGTGAATTATAATTAAGTCATAAGTTGCATCTGTATTCTAGATTAAATTGTACTTTTATTTCACCTATAAACTCCCTAATCAGCTTCCACCCATGGATGTATTCTCTTCTTATAATATTATAATTGAGGCGTCGGTGATCCTCATCCTATCTTTTATATTCAATGGAATTTCAAAGAGGACAAATATCCCTTCTGTTCTCTTGCTAATTTTTCTTGGTGTCGTACTACAATTTGTCCTCTCCTACTTTACTTCAGATGAAGTTGATTTTTTTCCGGCCCTTGAAGTGCTGGGAATTATTGGTCTGATTATGATCGTTCTGGAGGCAGCCCTTGAACTTGAGCTAAAAAGGGAAAAGCTGGTCCCCATTCTTAAGTCAATGGCGGTTGCCCTCATTGGCCTTCTCGGATCGGCCTATCTGGCTGCACTTATTCTGCATCAATTTGTTCCGGAGATGAGTATGCAGTCTGCCTGGCTATACGCAACACCATTATCGATATTATCCAGTGCGATCATCATACCAAGTGTAAGTAGTCTCGTTCCCTCCAAAAAAGAATTCCATATCTACGAGAGTACTTTCTCAGATATCATGGGAATTATGATGTTCTATTTTCTTGTAGGCGAAATGAACCCGGCCTCACAGGGAGGTGCGGTTGGTTTTGCCCTCAACATTGTTCTTACCATTGTCATCTCCATCATTGCCAGTTATGCCATCATCCTCGTATTCCAGACTATTAAGAGTCAGGCCAAGCTATTTCTGCTCATCGCCGTTTTGCTCCTCCTCTATGCCATTGGGAAACAACTACATTTATCATCCCTGCTAATCATATTGATCTTTGGTCTGGTCATTGCAAATATGAAATTGTTCTTTAAAGGAAAGCTCGCTACTTTTCTGGATCATGAAAAGGCACATCGCATTTATCACGAATTGCATATTGTAACATTGGAAACAGCCTTTGTAGTCAGGACGTTTTTCTTTGTCATTTTCGGACTTACCATTGCAATCGCTTCCTTATTCAGCTTTACCGTTGCGCTGATCAGCTTGCTGATCATCCTGTCTATATATGTAGTGCGCTTTGTGCTTCTCAGAACTTTTTACGGTAGCGATATTCTGCCTCAACTTTTTATCGCCCCAAGAGGCTTGATTACAGTGCTGCTTTTTTACGCCATCCCGGCTGAAGCACAAATAGCCACCTTTGAACCCGGGATTCTGCTGTTTGTCATCATCGGGACCAGTCTTGTCATGACCTGGGCTATGATCAAAGACAAGAAGAAAACGGAAACCTTGTTAGACCTTGCTGATAAGGAAAAGGAAAATCTCGAAATGAAAACAGAAGCTGCTGTGGAGGGGTTGGATGCAACACCCTTGGAAAATCCTTCAGAAAATCTGGAATCAGAAGATCCTG
>JABDQK010000316.1 GCA_013042255.1 Flavobacteriaceae bacterium
TGATTCCGTCAAAATCGGATCCGATAGCCATACAGTCCCAGGCAAATATCTCCCTTGAATCGAGAACCGTTAGTATATGCCTGATCTGATTCCAGAGCAATTCAGACCTGTAGTGCATGATTTTATGGCGCTTTACAGATTTCTTTGTGTTTTTAAGCGTCTGTTTGTTTGCAATCCTCCGCTCATCAAGCTGCAGGCCTATGATTCCGCCCGACCGAGCTATTCTGACCAATTCCTCGTCAAAAAAATTGATAGGGACTGGATTGAGCACAGCAGCCGTTTCCAGATGAACAGGCGTAGGATCTTCGAAAGAGTGAAGACCATTACAAGCACCATGACTTACAATAACCGGTATATCTTTGAAATCATCCCCACCATTATCCAGCATGTCATAATACTCCTTTCTGGCATTGATACTCATATGTTTAATATCGGGCAGTATTCTTCGGCCATCAGTATTATCCAGCATTTGCATCAGGACTTTCTTCCCAAGGGAGGTGAAACCTTCGCCAAGGCCCTCGTCCTGATCTGTATAATTTAAAATGATCCCGGTAAGGCTCGGAGCATGCCCGCAGATATGATTCCAGAAGTGATGAGCTACGGTAATAAAAAAGGGTTTAAACTCCCAGTTCTTTATTTTGTCTATGTTTTGTAAAACTTCAGCTTCTATCGGCGTCTTTCCCAGGCCTGTATTGAGTACATGCAACCCTTCAATAGAAATAATTACTGCAATAGTTCTGATCTTCGAGGAAGATTCTTCTTCCCGATACCTCCTGATATCCTCGTAATTTCTGACGAGCTTATAACGGATTTTGTTCCCGGATATCCTGAAGACCTTTCCGTCTAATTGCCTGTAATAACCATATTGCAGGACAAGATCCTCAAAATAATCTTCAATGCCCTGAATATGGTCTACCCGTTTAGCTCCAATGCCCAGGGCAAAATTTGAAGCAAGGTCGAGAATCAATTCATTTTTCATCCTGTTTCGGATGAACCATTTCTCAAGGGGGTATAGCGAAACACAGACCGTCGTAACCCCTCCCAGTGTAAGCGATTTAAAATTCGACTGGGAGAATTTGGTAAGGCCACTGATGTAATTCAGTATTTTGTCAAAAACAGAGGGAGGATCGTAGTACCAGATACTCTTTTTCCGTCTCCTGTCAGCTGTATTCTCACCTACCGGGTGAGCGTTAAAACTCTTTCCAAATGGTTTTAACGAAGGGTGGCAATGAAAATCTATATAATTGTTGTCGTTTCTCACTTCTTGGCATACCGAACCCTATTCCAATTGGCTTTTGTTCGGAAATTATGAATGCGATGCTCCCGCTCTCTTATTTGTTATTTATCATGTGATCCGACCAGGTCTTGTTGGATATGCTTAGGCACCGCTTTAAAGGAGGAAAAGACGGTACTAAAAGTGGCTTTACCCTGTGTAAGAGACCTAAGATCTGTTGAATATCTGAAGAGTTCAGCTTCGGGTACCGCACATTTCAGAATCTGAAAATGATCAATACTATCGATTCCCTGGATGATCGACCGCCTCGATTGCAGATCGGTCATCACACTTCCCACCGTTTCCTCCGGTACCCTAACGGTAACCTCCTGTACTGGTTCAAGCAATTTAGGGTTTGCATTTAAAAATGCTTCTTTGAACGCATGGGCTCCGGCGATTTTAAAGGCTATATCATTAGAGTCTACCGGGTGCATTTTCCCGTCATAAACCATAACTCTGACGTCCCTTATAAAAGATCCGGTAAGTGGTCCTGATTCCATAACTTCAAGAATACCCTTTCTAATGGAAGGTAGGAATCTGATATCGATCACTCCGCCAACGATACAATTGTAAAATACTAGTTTTCCTCCCCATGGCAGGTCAATTTCTTCTTTCCCCCTGATATTAAACCCCTGTGGTTCTGCCATGCCTTCTGTCCATGGTTCAATCTTTAAATGCACTTGTGCAAACTGACCTGCACCGCCTGATTGCTTCTTATGACGATAGCTGGCAGCAGATGATCTCTGTATGGTCTCCCTGTATGCAATCCTTGGAGCTTCAAATTCTACTTCAATGCCGTAATTATTCTTCAGGCTCCATTCGATAGTGGCCAGATGCAGTTCTCCCTGACAACCCACAATGAGTTGCCTTAGTTCACTGGAGTATTCAATAACTGCGGTTGGGTCCTGACTGTGAATCTTCTTAAGGGCTTCGCTAAGTTTCTCTTCGTCTTGTTTGTTTACTGCGTTCACGGCCATTCGGGTCCTGGAGTCGGGATATTTAATGGGCTTAATGGTTATCGGTGAACCCTGAGCGTGGAGGGTGTCATTTGTTTCGGTATGTTTCAGTTTCAGGCTCGCCCCGATGTCACCTACAGTAAGTTTGTTAACCGGCTCCCTGTTTTTCCCATCCATTATAAATAATTGGTTGAGGACCTCTGTTTCCTCGTTTCGGGAATTCACCAACTTATCATTGACATTTACCTCCCCTGATTTCACTTTAAAAAATGTGATTTGTCCCAGGCTGGGTTGGAAGACCGTCTTAAAGACAAACAATGCAGTTGGCGCTTCCTTTTTTCGTTCGATGGTCTTTCCTTCTACGGATTGTTCCTGTTTGAGGTCGGCGGCTGCTGGGGCTACATTATCGATAAAACCCATGAGTCGGCCACTGCCCATATCTTTCAGGGCTGAAACACAAAAAACTGGGAAAAGTTCGTGGTTAAGCATACCGGCCTTTATCCCCATCCTCATTTCATCTTCATTAAGCGTGCCTTTCTCAAAGAACAACTCCATCAGAGCTTCATCATTTTCGGCTGCTTTTTCCACCAGTTCGTTATGTAGCATATCTGCACGTTCCTTCTGATCTTCAGGGATAGGTAGTTTTTCAGGTTTTCCTCCTTCAGGACCAAACTTATAGCACTTCATTTTCAGGACGTCAATAATACACTGCGCGCCATCCATTCGAATTGGATACTGAATAAGTACCGCATTATTACCCACCAGGTTTTTTATACTTCTAAAACTCATGTCGAAGTTGGCGTTAAGGTGATCCATCTGATTGACCACAAAGACCGTAGGTTTCTGATACTTATCGATATAGTTCCAGATGATCTCCGTTCCTACTTCTACTCCATTTTGTGCATTGATCACCGTCAGTATCGTATCGGCAACCCTTATGGAAGAAATGATCTCCCCGACAAAATCATCCAGCCCGGGAGTATCAATAATATTGATCTTGTAGTTTCGCCATTCGGTATGCAATGGAGTTGCAAAAACAGAAGTACCGCGTTCATGTTCAATTTCATGATAATCAGAGACCGTGTTTTTATTCTCCACGGTTCCTCTTCTGTTGATCAGTCCGGCCTCGAAAAGCATGGTTTCAGACAGGGTTGTTTTCCCACTTTGATGTGCTCCTACAAACACCACATTTTTGATGTGTTTATCGTCGTATATTTTCATAATGCTGAAATTTTAAATCGTTTTCATTAAATCGGAATATGACAGATAAAACAGGTGTTTATAACCTCTGTCAGGACGCAATTGAAAATGGGAGAAGAACGGTTCTGCAAGCATTCTTCAAAACCGGAATCAATGCTTACTAATTTACTCTTTTTCCCTTTAAAATCCTCACTTTTGACCCATTTTTACCAATTTAATTTGCAATGAAAGGAACCTGGCTTTACCCTGGCTGGATGGTCAAAAAGTATTGGAGTAATTGTCCCCTTAACGGTTTCTCACAAAAGGAACAAAACGGACATCCATTAAGGATTTCGTTTTTATTTTTCCCTTCTTTTTAGTTACTCTCATAAGCTGCCTCACACCCCTGTGGGGCCCAACCGGAATGATCATTATTCCATCCTCAGATAACTGGTCGACTAATACAGGAGGGATTGTTTCTGCCCCTGCCGTAACTATAATGGCATCAAAAGGTGATTTCTCCTCCCATCCAAAATAGCCATCCCCGGTTCGGATCTGCACATTGTGAATATTGAGGTTTTTTAAATGCCGTGAAGCCCTTTCGGCCAGGGAGGGTAAGATCTCAACAGTAAAGACTGTATCTACTATCTGTGAGAGTACCGCTGCCTGGTAGCCCGAGCCTGTACCAATCTCTAAAACCCTGTCCGACTTCTTTAAACGTAGGGCCTGGGTCATAAAGGCTACCATAAAAGGCTGGGAAATAGTTTGTCCATCGCCAATAGGCAAAGGTCGGTCGTCGTAAGCATAGGGTTTTTGTGATACAGGGACAAAAGCTTCCCTTGGTATTCGTCCCATAGCCTTTAAAGTTTCTCTGTCTGATATTCCCCTGGGAATAAGCTGCTCACTGATCATCTGCTGTCTCTTCTCCGCAGGACTTTCTTGTCCGTATAACGGAACATACAATAGAAGGTATAAAAGTGGAGTCAGCGAAATTCTCAGTACAAGTTTCATTTCTTCATGCTTTTAATTTCTGTCTGACCTATACATTCCTCTTTAAACTTAATCAGAGATCACCGGTAAACTAATCTGAGAGGGATATTCCTGTGAATGATGAATGGTATTGGTAGCAACCACACCTTCTTTTTCATCAAAGTTATTTCCTCCCGTATTTAAATTTCTGGCAAATCGAGGGAAATTGCTACTCGACACTTCAATTCTGATTCTATGTCCCTTTTCGAAATAATTGCTGGTCGACATAGGTGTAAGATCAACCCGATACACATTTCCGCTTTCCATAAAAACCTCCTTATCATAACCCTCCCGGTAGCGAACTCTTTGAATGGTCTCGTCCAGGTTATAGGCCCGTCCATCAGGGTAAACATCAATGAGTTTTATGGTAAGGTCTGTATCCTTTACATCACTAGATAAATAAAGGGTTGATTCAATAAAACCGCTGACTTCTATCCCTTTATCCAGGATATCGGAGGTGTAGACAAGGATGTCATTCCTGGTCTCCATCCCCTGTTGATCAAAAGCACCCCCTCTAACGGCATTGCCGGTACAGCAAACATTACCCCCATAAGATGGAACAGGATTCATAGGGTCATAAACAAAAGTATCCGAAGCCTGGTAACCGGGCTTTTCAGGGCTTAATTGTCCATCTCCGTAGAGACTGTTAGCCTTCCCTCCACTATGGAGGTAATAGGTAGTCATTTGGGCCTTTTCAGGAGGCCAGGTATCTGAAGAATTCCATTTGTTGATTCCCATGGTATAGTACTGAACCTTGGGGATCTCTTCCTTAAAGCTATTGGTTTCACCCTTGAGCCACAGGTCGAACCAGGCATAGATTTGTTCTTCATAATTTAATCGGGCATCCCCTACCGACCGTTCTCCCACAATCGTATTCTCGGTAGCCCTGGTATAAGCGCAATGCAAAGTAGGTGCAATCACAAGGTATTGGTTATCCCTCACTGAGGCATCCTTAGCTGTTTTTCTAACATGGTTGTAGAGGGCCAGATTGGGACTGATAGATACGTCGTACCAGCTCGCAAACCAGAAACCGGGAATATTGATCTCCATATCATCGTGGTAGAGCCCGCCCTCAAACCAGGCCTTATCATTGGGTTTTCTCCTCACCATTTGGTCGAATATTTCCTTTTTCCCTGAAATGTTTTTGGTAAAATCCTGGATGGGTAAATGCTTTAATGCCTCCGACATATCTACAGCCGGGTTTTCAGGAGCCAGATCATAAAACCTGGAAATTCTGATCAGGTCTTCCTGTGTTGCGCCGGCGGGGATTCGCGGTTTAAACTTATCGTGTTCCACTCCGTAGAGCCAGGCAAAAAAGAGCATTTGCTCTGCTCCTCCCCTGTACCAGTTCCCCTGTTCGTAAAAGTCTCCGACCCGGCCAACGCCCGCTCCAAATGCCTGTGGCACCATGGTGCCCAGAGAGGGATGGTCCAGGGCAGCCACGGCCATCTGCCATTCTGCAGTAGAAGAACAACCCAGAAGACCGATCTTTCCGTTAGACCAGTTCTGATCAGTCATCCAGGAAAAAGCATCATACCCATCCGTAAGGGGAACTCCTAGGATGTCCCACTCTCCTTCCGAGAAATACCTTCCCCGTTCATTTTGAACAACATAAGCATAACCTCTCTTTACCGCCTCCAAAGCTCTGGCTGCCGTTCTGGTTCTCTGTTCCCCATCTCCCCAGGAATTAAAATTATAAGGGGTTCTTGAAAATATTATCGGGACTTTCTGATTTCCTTTTGGTCTGTAAATATCAGTGGCCAGGCGAATCCCATCACGCATGGGCACCATTACTTTCTGATCAATAATGGCTATTTCACTAAGTTCTTCCAGAACTGAATCCTGACTATAAACCGTTGTCAGACCTAAGAAGAGAAATAAGCAGATGGAAATACGGGAAAAATTACTCATAATGTGGTTTTGATTTGCAGTATTTATAAATATAGAAATAATTTAATTCAGGGATTAAACCAATAGGTAAGTTTAAGGGTGAGGCTCCAGGTACTTCCCGAAAATGGCGCTAATCGTTCGTTTTGAGTAAAGACCAGGAAAAGATCCGAAGCCGGTTGATACCGCCATTGTAAACGGGAATTGAGATTAAAATTCCGTGTCTGTTCATTGTACTGAAACAGAGTAGCCCAGAAAAGCGTATTGCTGAAGGTGATATCTGCCTTTGATCCTATCAACCAGAATTGGGTGGTATTCCAGGGAGCCGGCAAAGTGATATGATTATAGCTAAGAGCCGAGCTAAGACTTACATAGGGCTGGAATCTATACCCCATTTCATTGCTGAAGTTGATACGGGTACCCTGTTCATAATACCCGCCAAAACTGCTGTCAAAAGAATAGGTGAAAAGAGCTTGTGGTTTAGAATTGTAAACTAGGCGAAAGGTGTTCCAGTGGTTTTTCTCTCCTGCTGCCAGGTCTGGCTTCCCGGTTCGTGTAGGATCGAATGGCGCGAGTAATTCCACATATTCATTTATCCACTGAAAACTCAACTCACTTCTGT
>JABDQK010000327.1 GCA_013042255.1 Flavobacteriaceae bacterium
CCAAAGAGGATGGTACTGGCCCTGATCGCATTCTCAAGATCGCCTTTGGAATGAACCATGGTGGTCACCTCTTCCGCCAATTTTTTTTGTAGTGTTCTCAAATGTGGTGCCTGCTGGTGCTCTTTAATCAGGCTCTCAATGTCTGCCCGGGACAAAAACGTAAATATCTTAATGTACTTTTCGGCATCCTCATCTGAGGTATTGATCCAATATTGATAGAATTTATAAGGAGATGTCCTATGGGCGTCAAGCCATACATTTCCGTCTTCTGATTTGCCAAATTTAGTACCATCTGCTTTGGTGATTAGGGGACAGGTTAATGCATACCCTTTCCCACCTCCTATACGCCTGATCAATTCTGTTCCCGTGGTTATATTCCCCCACTGATCACTTCCTCCCATCTGGAGGGTACAGTTGTAATTCTGATACAAGTACAGGAAATCGTATCCCTGCACCAACTGATATGTGAACTCCGTAAAGGACATACCCTCTTTAGCCTCTGCATCAAGTCTCTTTCTAACAGAGTCCTTCGCCATCATATAATTTACGGTAATGTGCTTTCCCACATCCCTTATGAAATCGAGAAAACTGAAATCCTTCATCCAGTCGTAATTATTGACAAGGACTGCACCGTTTTCAACATCAGTGTCAAAATCGAGAAAGCGGGATAGCTGCTCTCGGATGGCCTCCTGATTTAATCTCAGGGTTGTTTCATCCAGCAAATTGCGCTCACTGGATTTACCCGAAGGATCCCCTATCATTCCCGTTGCACCTCCGATAAGGGCATAAGGCTTATGTCCGGCAAGCTGAAAATGCCTCAGCATCATCACCCCTACTAAATGACCAATATGAAGTGAATCTGCGGTAGGATCAATCCCCACGTAAGCCGATTGCATTCCCGACATCAGGTGCTCTTCTGTTCCAGGCATCGCATCGTGGAGCATGCCCCGCCATTTCAATTCCTCTACAAAATTTGAATCCATCAGGTTTCCTTTTCTTAGAATGATGCAAAGATAAAAGAAATACTATGGAGCCAAACCTCCATATTTGTAAATATATCCGTGAGTTTTAAGTATTTTAGGCCCATGATTTTAGTGACCGGAGGAACTGGTTTAATAGGTACACATTTACTGTATAAACTACTTAGCAATAACAAGGAGGTAAAAGCTATTTACAGGACTGAGGAATCTCTGCGGGAGGTAACTTCAATCTTTGAGCATTATAGTAAAGAGGCGGCCTCTTTATTTAAAAGAATAACATGGGTCAGGGGTGACATAACTGATGTGCCTTCCCTGGAAAGCGCTTTTAAAGGGGTTACACAGGTCTATCATGCTGCAGCCATGATCTCTTTCAATCCGGCTGCCTGGGAATCCCTGAAAAAAACTAATGTTGAAGGTACGGCCAATGTGATTAACCTCTGTTTGTCACATAAGGTAGAAAAATTGTGCTATGTGAGTTCAATTGCAGCGATAGGAATGGGCGCAGAGAAAGGCATAGTAACAGAAGAAAATGAGTGGGTAGAGTCGGAAACCAGTGTTTACGCCTTGTCAAAACATCTTGCTGAAATGGAAGTTTGGAGGGGATCTCAGGAAGGGCTTCGCGTAGTCATAGTGAATCCGGGTGTTGTTCTGGGTCCGGGTAACTGGAATCAGAGCAGTTTGAAATTCTTTAAAAGAGCCGCGAATGGCATGCGGAGATATATTCCGGGAGGAACCGGATTTGTCACTGTAATCGATGTGGCGTCGGCCATGTTTAAACTTATGGAGTCGAAGGTTTACAACGAGCGATTTATTTTGGTAGCCGGCAATATGAGTTTCAGAGAATTGCTTACTGAGATTAGTAAATCATTCGGAGTAGTACCCCCGTCTAAACAAATACCCTTTTTGTTATTGGAGGCAGGCTGGAGGTTCGATTGGTTTAGTCATTACTTTCTCAATACAAAAAGAAGACTTACGCGGGATACGGTGAATTCCCTAAAAAAACAGCAGCATTATTCTTCAGATAAAATTATTAAGACCATTGATTTTGAATTCTCAGGTCTGAATGAGAGCATCAAAACAACCAGTGAATATCTCCGCGGGAGATATCCTGAAGCATTTGAGTAATCTATTCCCTGTAAACGGAGTCCTTTATAATCCTGCTCCTTTTTACAAGACTGTCATTTCTCTTCTTCCTGTTTTCTTCAACTTTCTCCTTTTCGGCTTCCAACCGAGCGGCCACCTCTTTGTAAATCGACTCATAAACCAGGGGCTTGGAAGCGTAGTAGATATCACTTTTTACAAATTGCAGACTATCTACACCATATTGATCAAACAGAAAGGTAGTTGGATTATCAAAATGTATTTCAAGAATGGCCTTATTGGTGCCCTTAGCCGAATTGAGTATGGCAAGATCGTATAACAAACTGGTCATTTTTTCCTTAGGGATCAGATTATCTGGTTTTTCAACAACCTCCTCAGCACAGGAACTGAGAATGATTAAAGCCATAAAAGCGAGAACCCTGATTTTCATGATCGGTTAAATGTTAATCGTTTTGCCCGTCTTTCTTTTGAAAAAGTACCATTTTCATAAGCCAGGTGTCCGTTGACAAAGGTATGTGTAATCTTTGATTTAAAGGATGTGCCTTCAAATGGTGACCACCCGCATTTGTAATAAAGATTTTCCTTATTTACCTGCCATGGATCATTGGGATTCACCACTACCAAATCTGCAAAGTATCCTTCACGCAAGTACCCCCTATCTTTTATATCGAACAGGATCGCCGGATTATGGCACATTTTGGTAACCATGGTTTCCCGACTGATTTTACCCTGGAGCATTTTTTCCATCATTGCAGGTAAAGCGTGTTGTACCAGAGGTCCCCCTGAAGGGGCTTTCATGTAACTCTGATCCTTCTCTTCAAGGGTGTGGGGCGCATGATCTGTAGCCACCACATCAATCCTGTTATCAAGCAAAGCTTTCCACAGTCCCTCTCTGTCGCTCGATTTCTTTATTGCAGGATTCCATTTAATATGGGTACCGTACTTTTCGTAATCTTCATCTGAAAACCAAAGGTGATGCAAACATACTTCTGCTGTAATCCTCTTCTCACTTAGCGGTATATCATTTGAAAACAGCTCTAATTCTTTAGCCGTAGACAAGTGGAAGACATGAAGGCGGGCACCCGTCCGTTTTGCAAGAGCCACAGCTTTGGATGAGGAGAGATAGCAGGCCTCCTCGCTTCTGATCTTCGGATGATACTTCACAGGAATGTCATCACCAAATTCACTCTGATACTTTGCAAGATTTCGCCTGATGGTTGTTTCATCTTCGCAATGAGTTGAAATGACTAATTCTGTGTTTCTGAATATCTGCTCTAAAACATGTTCGTCGTCTACCAGCATATTCCCTGTGGAGGAACCCAAAAAAAGCTTAACCCCCGAACAGGCATTCTTATCAAGTCGCTTTAATTCTTCGAGATTGTCATTCGTCCCGCCAAAGAGAAAAGAATAGTTTGCATAGGAAGACTTTGCTCCCATTTGAAACTTTTCTTCCAGTTTCTCAAGCGTCGTTGTTTGAGGGTTCGTATTAGGCTGTTCCATAAAAGTGGTAATGCCACCTGCAATTGCTGCCCGACTTTCAGTGGAAATAGACCCTTTGTGTGTTAAGCCAGGTTCTCTGAAATGTACCTGGTCATCGATGATGCCAGGGAACAGATAGCTGCCTTTTACATCGATGGTGATTGCAGTCTCAGATGTTATAGACGGGGCTATCTTAGCTATTCTTTCACCGTCAATCAGCAAATCTGCCTCATGAGTAATCCCCTCATTGACCAACAAAGCGTTTTTGATTAATGTCTTTACCATATTAAAAACCATTTCTATTAAAAAGGCTGCGCAACCTCATACTGATGACCCCAAAAACTGCTTCCCATATAATGGAGGAACTCATTTTTGATTTCCCTTTTTCCCTGTCAGTAAATATAATGGAGACCTCTTCAATCTTGAATTTTTTCAGATACGCTCTGTATTTCATCTCAATCTGAAAAGCATAGCCAATAAATTTCACAGAATCTAAGTCCAGGGCTTCCAGAACTGTACGTCTATAACAGACAAAACCAGCCGTTGGGTCATGAACACCCATCCCTGTAATAATCTTTACATAAAACGAAGCTCCGTAGGAAAGTAGGACTCTGTAAAGAGGC
>JABDQK010000330.1 GCA_013042255.1 Flavobacteriaceae bacterium
GAAGTACTTCCGATCTCCATCAAACAGGCTATTGAGGCAATCGATTACTATATCGTGGAAAACGAAAAAACCGCACGGCGGTTTATAAAAAATATTGCCCCCAGAAAGTCACAACCCTCCCTGCATATTGAACAGCTAAATAAATTCACAGAACCCGATACTATACCTGCTTTTCTCGATCCTTGTTTAAAAGGAAATCACGTTGGAGTTCTATCAGAAGCCGGGAGTCCGGCTGTAGCAGATCCAGGAGCTGAAGTCGTTCGAATTGCCCATGAAAAAAATATACAGGTGGTACCCCTGGTAGGCCCTTCATCACTTATCCTGGCCTTAATGGCCAGTGGCTTAAACGGGCAGAACTTTTGCTTCCATGGTTATCTTCCCATTGATGCAGCTGAGCGAAAAAAGAGCCTGAAAGCTTTAGAACGCGATTCGAGGGAAAAAAACCAAACCCAGTTATTTATAGAAACTCCATATAGGAACGACAAATTATTTCAGGACCTAGTCAAGGTCCTCTCCCCTTCCACGCTACTCTGTATTGCAGCAGATATAACATTACCCGGGGAATACATTCGTACTAAGTCGATTGATGAATGGAGACATCAATCTCCCGACCTGCACAAAAGGCCTGCGATCTTTTTACTTCTTGCCTGAAGACCTTATATACGGATTCTCATCAGGCCTCTTAAGTCCTATATCTGGGGATTCCTTTGTGGAATAATTACGGAAACATCGTACCCTGAGAATTGCTCAAGGTAATTAGATATACTGGTACCGTAAGCGTCCTGAACATCCCATTGCCCATATGACCTGAGAAACTTCTTAACGTTGCCGGGCCCTGCCAGGTGAGCAGCAGCAAGAATACCGGATTCCGAGATCTCAATTCCCTTTACCCTTTTACCTACAAATCTATGGATATCTCTCCGAAGTATCCATTTATTCCGGGCCAGATTTGTCCTGAAAACCCTTTCCTGCAGGGTAGGATCATTTAAGAATTTGGTAGCATTGTAAACCCCCATTAATTGAAGGGTTCCTATTCCGAATTGGTATTTACCCAGATAACCTAAAGTGTTAATTATAAAATAGTCTCCCTGAGATTCTTTAAAAGCCAGAGCCTCTTTAAAGCCCACAAAGGAACTACCCACAAAAGGCGGTATCACCATTGAGGAAGGCATATTGGTTTTGTCTTTGGGATACAAAACCGGAGTAGGTTCTCTAACGATCAGCGCCTCAGGTACTGTTACTGTAATCTTTGGGGTAGTACCAAAGCTCGCTAACATTAAAATCATGATAAGAGGACAGAGTAAACTTATCCACTTTCTCATATACGTGTTTTCTTAAGACTTATGATCCAAAAAGGACTTGCTTAAATTTCACTATACAAAGATAATGCAGCTTTTTTCTTACATCCTCATGGCAAAGGGAGTTTTATGATGCTTTTAGGACAAATTGATAATTTTAACCGATAAAGTTCCTACCTGTTAATATTTTGACTATTTATCCACCGGATGTATTGCTCTTTATTTCGGTTGTGCTGTACCAGGTTTTCAGCAAATTTGTGATATCCGAAATTCTCTACGTCTGCCACAAAGTAATAGTAATCATGTTCCTCAGCGTTTAAAACGGCGTCAATCGCTGAAATATCTGGCATAGCAATAGGACCCGGGGGTAAGCCCGCATAGCGATACGTATTATACGGAGAATCGATGGTGAGATCCCGGTAGAGTACTCGGCGAATAATTGTGTCCCAGTTATTGAGCTTTCGCTTAAGAGCAAAAATGACAGTGGGATCGGCCTGAAGGGCCATACCCCGTCGCAGACGATTCAGGTATACACCAGCCACTCTGGGCCTTTCGTCTACTTTGGCACTTTCCTTCTGAACTATTGATGCCAGTGCAATAACTTCTTCCCGGTCCATTCCTAAATCTTTGGCTCTCGCCATCCTTTCCTTATTCCAGAACCTGTCGTATTCCTTTTCCATTCTGTTCCTGAATTCGAGTGCTGATGAATTCCAGAAGAATTCATAAGAATTAGGAATGTAAAGGCCCAAACTGGTCTCGGGAGTAAGATTTCGTTCTTTGAGAAACTGGCTGTCTCGAAAAACCTCTAGTAGCGAAGTGCTATCCGCTTCAATTTGTGAAGAAATTCTACCTGCCAGGGCCTGCAGGGATTCCTGATTATTAAATGAGACCATTACCGGAGTATTAGCACTACGAAGGGTATTTACAATATCATTATTGCTCATGCCCTTCCTGAGAATATACTTTCCTCCTTTAATTCGATATTGCTTTCTTTCCGCAACAGACTGAAAGGCACCAAAATCCTTTAATAAAGGCTCCAATTGCTCCTTGAGATCTGCCATATCTGCATCGGAAGGAATGTAGACAAAGGCTTCCTTATTTTCAAATGCCGTATTTGGAGAGAAAAATGCGGAATACACATAATAAACAAAGATTCCTCCCCCCAGAACTCCCAGGAGTAATACTGTAATAACGATTCTTTTTAAGTACATAACGGGTTAAATTTTTGAAAGAGATACTGATCTTTGTAGGATCCCTGCCATCTGATCCAGTCCTTTTTAACAGCTGTCCTTGTAAAGCCCAGTTTTTCAAATAACTTGATACTCGGAATATTATCTTCTATTACATTGGCATATACCTGCCTGACATTCAGGGAGGTAAAAGCAAAGTTTGTTACCAGATCTACAGCCTCCATACCCATACCCTTTTTGCGATCTTCCTGCTTGAGAATTACCAGTCCAAGGCCTACGCGTTCATGTTTGGGATCAAATTCAAAAAGATCGATCAAACCTAGCAGGGAACCATCCATGTCGCAGATTGCCAGGCGCAACTGCTTAACTTCATAAATATCCCTATGGGCATTGTCTAGATACTGTTTTAAGACATGCCGGGAATAAGGATACTGTGTTCCGCTTATTTCCCATAATCGGGTGTCATTTTCTAACAGGTATAAAAAATCAAGATCCTCTGGTTCCAGAGCTCTGAGAATCACTTTCTTTCCTTTTAATTCTACCACTCAATCAGGCCTTTAAATACAAACGTTGCGGGTCCTTGAAGCACTACATTTTCGTAACCCTTTTTTACTGTTTTGAAAGTAACACTAAGTTCACCACCTTTTGTTTTGATATGTATTTTATCCGCCTCCGTCTTGGAAATAAAATGCATCGCAAGTGCCACGGCCGTTACCCCGGTTCCACAGGAATAGGTCTCATCTTCCACTCCGCGTTCATAGGTCCGTACCCAAAAGGTATCTGGTGCGAGTTGTTCTACAAAATTGACATTACTTCCTTTCTCTCCGTAAATACCATATCGTATCCTCCTGCCTTCCCTGACAACATCCAGGGAGTTTAGGTCTTTCACAATCTGAACATGGTGAGGAGAGCCGGTATCCAGGAAATACGCGTTGCGTTTTTTACTAATCCTTCCCACATCAGACATCTTCAATGCTACCATTTCCCCTGAAATTGAAGCTTGGTGAAGCCCATCACTGGCCTGAAAAGTGGTTTCTTTCTCGATCACCCCCAGATCCCTGGCAAAGGCAACCAAACACCGGCCGCCATTACCACACATCGACCCAATATTTCCGTCTGCATTGAAGTAAATCATTTTAAAATCTGCCGACTTGTCATTTTCAAGTAACAGAAGACCATCAGCTCCAATGCCAAAACGTCTGTCGCATAATTGTGCTACAAGATTGGTATTGTTTTTGGGGAATTTTTCCTGCCGATTATCAAAGATGATAAAGTCGTTACCTGTGCCCTGATATTTGTGAAATTGAAATTCCATTGCATAAATCAAGGTACAAAGATAGGACATTATTTAAGGTATTTTTAGCAGTTAAAAAGGCGTTAAAGAACGAAGTGATCATTATAAAACCTTTAATTTTAAGTTGAATAAAATCAAAAGACGTATGAAAAGATTTACAAGTTTACTTATGGTGGCCATTTTTGGTGGTGCAATCACTCTGGGAGGCTATAAATTATTTATTGAAAAGGGAAAATCAACTTTTGCTTTCACCGAAAGCGAAATGCCTGTATTTAAAACAAGTACTACACCTGTTTCTTCAGCTGGAGCCGGCATTGACGCTGTCGATTTTACCACGGCTGCCGAAAATACTGTAAATGCTGTAGTACATGTTAAAAACCTGACCCTCAGTAAAGCACCTAGTATTTTCGATTTCTTTTACGGCTCTGAGGCACGTCAAATCCCGCAGATAGGAACGGGATCCGGAGTAATTATATCCCCTGATGGATATATTGTTACCAATAACCATGTTATTGCCAAGTCGACCGAGCTAAAGGTTACCTTGAACAATAACAAGTCGTATGACGCAGAACTTGTGGGCACAGATCCCAACACGGATATTGCTCTTATAAAAATCGATGCCGACCGCTCCCTTCCCTACCTGGCATTTGGTGATTCTGATAATACCAAAGTGGGCGAATGGGTACTTGCGGTAGGAAACCCTTTTAATCTTACTTCAACAGTTACTGCAGGGATTGTCAGTGCCAAAGCACGAGCCCTGGGAAGTTCAGAGCAATCATTTATACAGACCGATGCGGCAGTAAATCCCGGAAATAGCGGGGGTGCCCTTGTGAATACAAATGGTGATCTGATCGGAATTAATACCGCTATTACCTCTCAGACGGGCTCTTATGTGGGTTATTCCTTTGCTGTACCCAGCAATATTGCAAAAAAGGTGGTTGAAGATATTCTGGAGTACGGGAACGTTCAAAAAGGTATGCTTGGTATTTCTGCTCCGAATATTAATACTCCCTATGCCATTGAAAATGGGATTAACGAAATTGAAGGGGTATACGTCGGAAAAGTAGAAGAAGAATCGGGAGCCGATGACGCCGGACTAAAAATGGGAGATATCATCAAGCAGATCGATGACATCAAAATTCAGAGGTTTGCTGACCTTACCGGTTATATAAGCACAAAAAGACCTGGGGATGAGGTACAGGTAACTGTGAAGAGAGAAGATGAAACGATGATTTTCCCCGTTACCTTAAAAGAAAGACAGTCGCTCATTGTACCGGTGATGGGCCTCGTTGTAAAGAATCTCACCGAAAAGGACAAAAAACTCTTTAAGATTGACGAGGGGGTTAAAATTACGGGGATACCAGAAACATATAGAAGAGATGGGCTCGAACTCGAAGGAAGTATCATTCTGGAAATTGACGGGGAACCCATCAATAATATTCAGGACGCGAGGATTGAGTTCGGAAAGATAAACCCCAGATACGGAAAAACAGTGATCACTTTACTCAATAAAGACGGAGAAAGAGAAAGAGTCATTTTCCAGTAATTGCAATTATAAAAGAAGCTGAAAAGCGTATCCCTGCGGATGCGCTTTTTTTAATTAGAGATCATTGTGCGAAAACGTTTGAAATCTATAATTTTGCAAAAAATTAAACAACCGCCTCAATGAACAAAATTTCATCCTATGAAAAGGAGTTGGCCTTTCAGGCTGATCGAAGGAAAGCAACTACAGAATTTATAAAGATCATTAGTGACCTCTGGTATGACAGGGCGATAGAAGTGGTGCTTTTCAAAAACCAGATAATCGACAAACCCGTAAGTGATATCATCAACCTTCACGAATATGCCGGGCAATTTGTACAAAAACCTATCTCCATATTCGATTCGGTAGAGATTCTAAGAGCGATAGATGATTTGAAATTACCCCCTTCTAAGCTTGATATTGGAAAACTCACCTATGAGTACCATTCTGAAGATGAAGGGCAGTACAATAATGTAAAAGCCTTTGTCGTTGACAAACTCAAGGACGCAAAAAAAAGCAAGGAAATTGAGCCTAAAGACGTGGTTCTATACGGATTTGGACGTATTGGCAGATTGCTGGCAAGAGAACTTATGGCCAAAACGGGAAAAGGAAATCAGCTTAGACTCAGGGCTGTTGTGACCCGGGGAGAACTTAGCCAGGAGATTCTGGAAAAAAGAGCAACACTTTTAAGGACCGACTCGGTTCACGGGCAATTTAGTGGCACCGTTGAGGCCGATATCGAGAATAAGGCCCTGGTAATCAATGGCACAACAGTCCATATGATTTCTGCCAGTGTTCCGGAGGAAGTAGACTATACGAGTTATGGGATTAAAAATGCGCTTGTTATTGATAATTCAGGGGCCTACCGGGATGAAAAATCCCTTTCACGGCATTTGAAGGCAGCGGGTGTTGAAAAAGTCCTGTTAACTGCACCTGGCAAGGACGTTCCCAATATCGTTCACGGGGTGAATCAACGTGAATTTAATCCCGATACCACAAAAATTTACTCAGCCGCATCCTGTACCACAAACGCTATTACCCCTGTATTAAAAGTGGTAGAAGATTCCCTGGGGATCGTAAAAGGCCATTTGGAAACTATACATGCCTATACAAACGATCAGAACCTGGTAGACAATATGCACGGGAAATACAGACGTGGCAGGGCAGCTGCACTGAACATGGTCATTACAGAAACCGGAGCAGGAAAGGCAGTAGCCAAGGCCTTGCCATCCCTGGATGGAAAACTTACTTCCAATGCTATCAGGGTCCCTGTTCCCAATGGATCCCTGGCCATACTTAACCTGGAAGTAAAAAACAAAACATCAAAGGACGGAATTAATACAATTATTAAGAAGTATGCCCTGGAAGGTGATCTGGTAGAACAGATCAAATTTTCCCTCAGCAATGAACTGGTATCCTCAGATATAATAGGAACGTCTGCCCCAGCAATCTATGACAGTAAAGCAACTATAGTAGATTCAAAAGGGAAGAATGTGGTCCTGTATGTTTGGTATGACAATGAATATGGGTATGCACACCAGGTAATCCGATTGGCAAAGTACATTGCCAAGGTCAGAAGGTTTACATATTATTAGTGGGCAATTGTAATCGTTTTTAACCAATCTTCTTTTTCCTCATTCCAAAAGATCTTAATTCACTTTTTTTTCGTAAATACTAATATTAAAAGTACTTTAGCCTTACCTAAATCAAAGTTAAACAAGAGAACCATCTAAAATGAAATATTTTAGTAAGCTATTTATTGCTTTCACACTGCTCAGTGGAATCCAAGTATATTCCCAAACTGGTGACAGTGCGCCGGAACCTTCACTAGATGGAGGAACTATCAATTCACAATTCGAATATATTTACCAGAAATCCGGTAATTACCGTGCCGATGGCAAGCGTTATGAGGTTGTTCGCACGCTCAACCTGGATAAGCTGAGGCAAAATGTCAATGATACGATCAATGCGGCTAATCAAAAGGCCAGTCAGTTACAGCAAGTGATTACCTCTCAGGAGAATACCATTGCTTCCTTAAATTCCAAATTGGAAGAGACCACAAAAAATCTCACTGCAGTTACGGAAGAAAAAGACAGCATGTCTTTGCTGGGGGCTCAGGTATCAAAAGCCACTTATAATGTAACGCTCTGGACCTTAATTCTGGGACTATTTCTTCTGTTGTTGCTCTTTATATTTAAATTCAGGCAGAGTAACGTCCTTACCCAGGAAGCGAAAAGCAATCTTGCGGATCTGGAGACTGAATACGAAGACCATCGAAGAAGAGCCCTTGAAAGAGAGCAGCGTATTAGCAGGCAACTTCAGGATGAGATCAACAAGTACCGTAAATCAAAATAAATGAAAGCTCCGAAAGGAGCTTTTTTTATCGCTTTATGTCTTTCTCAATTATCAAAGCCACCCAAGAACACATCCCGGTAATTGTTCCTTTACTCGATGCCTACAGAGTGTTTTACAAGCAAACTTCCGATGAATCGGCTGCAGAGCAATTTCTTAAAGCCAGGTTTGAGCAAAACGATTCTGTTATATTTATGGCAATGAGCGATCAGAAAGCGGCAGGATTTGTACAACTTTACAGCAGTTTTTCAACGGTTTCTCTCCAAGCTGTATATATTTTGAATGATCTCTACGTCTCCCCCGATTTTCGAAATAAAGGAGTTGGGGCTGCTTTATTAAAACACGCACAGCAATTCTGTAAGATACAGGGATACAAAGGCCTGGCCCTTGAAACATCGGTTGATAATCCGGCTCAGGCTCTTTATGAGCGACTGGGATGGAAAAAGGATGTTCATTGTTTTCATTACTTTTGGACAGCCCGTTAAAGTAGGTCATAACCCATATACCAAGTACAATGCGCATTGATATCATCACTGTTGTTCCCGATATCCTCCGGAGTCCGTTTGAGGCTTCTATTCTGAAAAGGGCAATTGACAAAGGTCTGGTAGAGGTCTATATTCACAACCTCAGGGACTATTCCATCGGAAATTATAAACAAGTAGATGATTATCAGTTTGGAGGTGGTGCCGGGATGGTTTTGATGATAGAACCCATTGATAAATGTATTAGGAAGTTAAAATCGCAGCGGGAATACGATGAAGTTATCTATCTCACCCCTGACGGAGAGACATTAAATCAGAAAATATCGAATTCCCTGTCACTTTTAGAAAACATCATCATCCTTTGCGGTCATTATAAGGGGGTGGATCAGAGAGTAAGGGACACCCTGATCACCAAAGAAATATCCATCGGCGATTATGTGTTATCAGGAGGGGAACTAGGAGCAGCGGTACTGTGTGATGCAGTAATAAGGCTCCTTCCCGGGGTACTCAATGATGAAACTTCGGCCCTAACCGATACTTTTCAGGACAATTTGCTGGCACCACCGGTTTATACAAGACCCAGGGAGTACAAAGGCCTTGAGGTCCCTGAAATATTACTGGGAGGTAACTTTAAAGCCATAGAAGAATGGCGGGAGGAACAGGCATATCTCAGAACAAAGGAACTTCGGCCAGATCTGTTGGAGTAATCCTTCCCCCGGAATCAGTATAAAATTTCGATTAAAATCCTTGTTCGTAATGATTTATCGACTATTTTTGCAGTCGTTAAAATCAACCTCTGACGATCTCCGTGAACGTTGCTTTTAAAAAATAAAAAACAAAATTTAAATGGAACCGTTAATAAAATTTGTTCAGGACGAATTTATTCCAAAAAAAGACTTTCCCGTATTTTCTGCAGGTGACACGATTACCGTCTATTATGAGATTAAGGAAGGGGAAAAAACCAGAACTCAGTTTTTCCGAGGAGTAGTTATCCAGAGAAGAGGTTCAGGGGCTTCAGAAACTTTCACCATCAGAAAAATGTCTGGAACAGTAGGTGTGGAAAGGATTTTCCCAATCAATATGCCTGCCCTGCAAAAAATTGAGATCAATAAGAAAGGAAAAGTACGAAGAGCGAGAATCTTCTACTTTAGAGGACTGACCGGGAAGAAAGCCAGAATTAAGGAAGTCAGGTCATAAGGCCTTAATACAGATAACAAAAAGACCCTATCGAATTGATAGGGTCTTTTTATTTCCAGTATATACAAAGGTACTCCTGAAACTAATCCATCTTCGCTTCAAATTCGAGAATGGTTTTTCTGATGATTTGAACACAATCCATCAATTGTTCTTCAGTCATTACCAGAGGTGGGGCAAAACGAATAATATTTCCATGTGTTGGTTTTGCCAGCAAACCGTTATTCTTTAAAGCGATACAAATCTCCCAGGCGGTGGAGCTGTCTTCAGAATCATTAATAACTATTGCATTCAACAGTCCCTTTCCCCTTACGAGTCGTACCAGTGGAGAATCCTTTACTAACTGCTCCATTTCTTTCCTGAAAATCTTCCCTAGCTTATCCGCATTTTCAGCTAAACCTTCATCCCTGACCACTTGCAGAGCTGCCATGGCCACTGCACATGCAAGCGGATTACCTCCAAATGTAGACCCGTGATTTCCAGGTCGGATCACTTCCATGATGTGAGTATCTGCCAGTACCGCTGAAACAGGAAATACACCGCCCGATATTGCCTTACCCAGAATTAGAATGTCTGGTTTAACCTCAGGGCTACCACTGCAATTCTTATCGGGACAGGAGCAATTTCCACAACTCGCTAATAATCGGCCTGTTCTGGCTATCCCCGTTTGAACTTCATCAGCAATAAGTAATACGTTTTTCGATTTACAGAGCTCATATGCAGCTTTCAGATAAGTTTCATCTGGCACATATACCCCGGCTTCCCCTTGTATGGGTTCTACAAGAAAAGCTGCAACGTTGGGGTCTTCAAGAGCCTCCCTCAAAGCTTCAATGTCGTTGTATCTGATAGAGGTGATCCCGGGCGTGAATGGTCCGAAATTCTCAGTGGCAACCGGATCATTTGAGGCAGAAATAATTGAAATAGTACGTCCGTGGAAGTTGTTCTGACAAACAATGATGCGCGCCTTGTTATTAGGAATGCCTTTTTTCTCATATCCCCATTTCCTGGCTAGTTTAATAGCGGTTTCCACAGCTTCAGCTCCCGTATTCATAGGAAGGACTTTTTCAAAGCCAAAGTAGGAAGTAATATACTGCTCATAAACGCCTAGCATATCGTTGTAAAAAGCGCGGGATGTCAGGGTGAGCTTTTCAGCCTGTGATTTTAATGCCCTTATAATATCAGGATGGCAATGCCCCTGATTCACCGCTGAATATGCTGATAAGAAATCGTAGTATTTATTCCCTTCAACGTCCCAAACATAAACCCCTTCTCCCCTGCTTAGGACAACAGGTAGTGGATGGTAATTCTGGGCACCGAATTTTTCTTCCAGAGCAATGGCATCTTTAGAGCTCAATTTTTCTAAGACAGACATAATGTAATGAATTAAGTAAAACTAAAACCATTCCTTCTTAGGGAGAGAAATCATCCTACGTGAGACCTCAAAATTACGAAATATAAAAGGGTTCAAAAAACATTCGTATATGATAAAGATACCTTTGATTATGGGGATTCAATCTCTCCTTTGATTTTTTCATTGTTTCCCTTTCGTCCGATACCTAAAAAGATTTTACCTTTGGCCATGCGCAAAAAATACAAGAGGCAAATCTTCGAAAATATTGAGGTTATTGATGCAGGATCCAAGGGAAAAGCTATAGCCAAAGCCCCTGATGGCAGGGTAATCTTCTTGCAAAATGCCGTACCCGGAGATGTTGTTACCGTACAAACCACGAAAAAAAGAAAGGCGTATTTTGAAGGGGTGGCAACGGATTTTCACCTTTTATCCGATCGTCGTACAACCCCTAAATGCAAACATTTTGAAAGTTGTGGCGGGTGTAAATGGCAACATATGAAATACGAGAGTCAGTTGTATTTCAAGCAGCGCGAAGTAGAAAATAATCTGAAACGCATCGGCCATCTTACCCTCCCGCAAGTTCAACCAATTCTCGGTGCTCCATCCGAATACTATTACCGCAACAAAATGGAGTTTTCATTTTCCGATTCCCGGTGGTTATATCCCGAAGAACTAAAACAGGAAGGTCATATTGAGGATAGAAATGCCCTGGGCCTGCACATGCCCGGAATGTGGGATAAGGTACTCGACCTGGATGAGTGTCACCTGCAACCCCATCCTTCGGATGCCATCCGATTGGAGATAAAACGTTTTGCAACAAAGCACAAGCTAGCTTTTTTTAATCCAAGAAGTCAGACCGGACTTCTAAGAACCCTGATGATCAGGACCAGTTCCACGGGCGAATTAATGGTTTTGATTCAATTTGCAAAAGATGAACCCGAGCAAAGAAAGCTACTGCTGGATCATGTTATAAATAAGTTTCCAGAGGTCACTTCTCTGTTGTATGTCATCAATGAGAAGAAAAATGATACGATATATGATCAGGAAGTGCATTGCTATTACGGCAGGGAATTCATCCTGGAAACCATGGAGGGGCTTAGCTTCAGGATCAATGCCAAATCGTTTTACCAGACAAATTCTGAGCAGGCATATTCCTTATATAAAGTGGTAAGGGAGTTTGCCGGACTGACCGGAAAGGAACTCGTATATGACCTGTATACCGGGACAGGGACCATTGCCTTGTTTCTTGCTAAAAATACACGGAAAATGGTGGGTATTGAAATTGTACCGGACGCCATCTCCGCGGCAAAAGTCAATGCGAGGGAAAATAAGATCTCCAATGCTGAATTTGTTGTGGGGGATATGAGATCGGCATTGAACGATGAAATAGTGCAGGAGTACGGAATTCCGGAAGTCCTGATAACAGATCCCCCCAGAGAAGGTATGCATAAGGATGTCGTTTCTCAAATTCTTAAAATGTCCCCGCACAGGATTGTTTATGTGAGTTGCAATAGTGCAACCCAGGCTCGGGATTTGGAAATGATGAAGGAGGATTACGAGATACTCAAGGTGCAGCCTGTTGATATGTTTCCGCAGCCTCATCACGTAGAAAATGTTGTACTTTTGGAAAAACGCAAAGAATAGAATGAGCTTCACTCCCCGAATTTTCAGATGCTTTATTCGCATTGTAAAACCTATTCATCTCGGGCTATTAACCTTTATTTTCTTCATAGGCGCTGTTTCCTGTGAAAAAGATGATATCTGCGTGGATGGTGAAACACCCCTGCTGATCCTTAGGTTTTATGACGCCACGGATACCAGTACTGTAAAAACCGTAACCAATCTCAGGATCGTAGGAATTGGAAACGGAGACCCAGTAGACACCTTCACGGATCGCTCCACAACCGATTCAGTTGCCATTCCATTACGAGTAAATTATGGAGACACACAATTCCAGTTGATACTCAATTCAGCGGATGATGAAGAGGAAAATGAAACCGGGAATATCGATACCCTGCAATTCAATTATATAACCCAGGAAGTATTTATTTCCCGTGCATGTGGATTTGTTGCCAATTTCAGTGAGATGGAAGAAAGCCTGACCACCGATTCGGATAATTGGATACAGAACATTGAAATAGTAGACACGTTAATAACCTCACAACTCAATGCGCATGTTAAAATATTTCATTAGTGGGGTTATATGCTGTTGCTGGTTTTTTGTTCATGCACAGTCTGGACCAATTAACCTGCAGCAAAAAGATACTACCTCAAACAAACAGCCTTATGGTTTGCGGGCAGGAGTTGATTTGAGTCGACTTGCACTATCTTTCTTAAACGATGATTATACAGGATTGGAGCTGGTTGCAGATTACCGCCTCACACAACGCCTGTACCTTGCCGGGGAGCTTGGAAATGAAAAAAGGACGAGTCAGGAAGAACTGACCAATATCGATATTGCAAGTTCAACTACCCTGTATAATTATACGACCTCGGGTAGTTACCTGAAACTTGGGGTTGATCTCAATACCTATGAAAATTGGTACGGCATGAACAATCTGATTTATATCGGTGGTCGTTATGCTTTCAGTACTTTTAGTCAGACCGTCAATTCTTCCTTTATCTACGACAGTAATAGGTATTGGGAACCTAATGCATTTGCTGAGGGGATTCAGAATAATGGTGAATACGGCGGACTCAACGCAAGTTGGCTGGAAGTACTTATGGGAATTAAGGCCGAGCTGTTTGCCAATTTTTACCTTGGTGCCAGTGTACGGCTGGGATTTCTGATTAGTAATAAGGAAGCTGAAAATTTTCCTAACCTTTGGATACCCGGATTTAACAAGGTAACGGATGGAAGTAATTTTGGGGTGGGCTACAATTACAGTATTACTTATTTTCTCCCTCTGTATCGAAAGAGTAAAAAACCAAATAAAACGCAGGCCATCGGAAACTAAAATACTTGTTGAAAGTTTCGGGAGACGTCAGGAATTCTGAGTCCGGCTATTTTCATTATACTTCGCCTTTTTACTTCCTTCGTAAATCGCGTATTTCACTAATTTCGATTCGAGATGACTATTGTATAGTTTGATTTTTCTCGATGGTCTGAGCCCAACATGCTTTAGGGCCTCCAGATTTGAGGTAATGAACCAGGCATCCGTTCCGGGATATTGACGTTTCAGCGTATTGCCAATATTTGCATAAAAATCTTCCATTTCAATATTGAGTCGTTCCCCATAGGGTGGATTAAAAACCATATGCAGATGCTTTTCTGTATATTTTTTACTGAGGAAGAAATTTTGCCTTTCAATATTGATATACTCTGACAAATTTGCGTTGGCCACATTGTCCTGGGCCTTCTGTACAGCGGAAGGAGCTTTGTCATAGCCCATTATTTTAAAGTGAAATTCCCGTGTTTTATTCAGACTGCTACTGATTATTTTTTCGTAAAGCGACTCGTCAAAATCGGACCATTTTTCAAAGGCAAATCCTTTTCGGTTGATATTAGCTGGGATATTGCAGGCGATCATGGCCGCTTCGATCAGGATGGTACCGCTCCCACACATTGGATCGAGAAAATCGCATTGTCCGTCCCATCCGCTGAGAAGCAACAATCCGGCTGCCAGCACCTCGTTGATCGGCGCAATATTTGTGGCTGTTTTATAACCTCTGTGGTGAAGTGAAGCTCCGGAACTATCGAGAGACACATTGCAGTGATCTTTCTGAATATGGATATTAATTCGCAGATCAGGAGACTTAAGATCTACATCAGGCCTTTGTCCTGATTCATCACGGATTTTGTCTACAATGGCATCCTTGGTTTTCTGAGCAACATATAAGGCATGGGTAAACTTTTCAGAATGTACGGTGGCATCTACAGCAAGAGTGGCATCAGCAGAGAGATAGGCCTTCCAGTCCATGGCATATATCTCTTTATAAAGTTCATTTTCATCTCTTATTCTAAAGCTGGCAATGGGCTTGATGATCTTTATTGCAGTCCTCAGGCAAAGATTTGCCTTGTACATAAAACCAGTATCACCTTCAAACGAAACGCTCCTAACCCCGGGAACTACGTTTACCGCCCCTAAATTTCTCAACTCCTTAGCCAGTACCTCCTCAAATCCATAGAGTGTTTTGGCGACCATTTTAAAATTATTACTCATTACCATCCTTATCTAGCCGTAAAAATACGCTAAATTTGGGCCCTGTGGACAAATGGTTCCCGGCAATTGGATTCCGTGATATGAGTTACCTTCTTTTAATCCTGACAGTTGTCCTGAGTTTTGGGTTTGTGGCAATTACCAAACCTAAAAAAATGCTGGGGCTCCGATTATTACTGGCTTTTTCAGGTGCATTTCTCCTCGCCCTTACCATTTTTGACCTTTTACCTGAGGTTTACGACTCATCAGATCCCAGGGCTATGGGCGTCTTTATTATGGCCGGTATACTGATTCAGATCTTCCTGGAATTCTTTTCAAAAGGTGCCGAACACGGGCATATGCACTGGGATGAGCAAAAGGAAGTTTTTCCATGGATCCTCTTTATCAGTTTAAGTATTCATGCCTTTATGGAGGGGTTACCCCTTACCGATGCGAATCCCATTTTATACGGCATATTGGTTCACAAAATCCCGATTGCCTTGATTTTAAGTGCGTTTCTACTCAACTCCCAAAAGAATAAAATAACCGCTTTTATCTTCATTCTGTTATTTTCTCTGATGACACCTTTTGGCAGCCTGCTGGCCACACATCTCGAGTTTCTGATTCTTTATAAAGCCCAGATCACGGCTGTGGTTATTGGTATTTTGCTCCACATTTCCACGGTCATCCTCTTTGAAAGTTCTCAGGGCCATACATTTAATCTGAGAAAATTAATTGTGATCTTTCTGGGAATCGTGATGGCTTATTTTATTTAGAATGTTTTCTAAAAAGGAATCAAAACAATTACGTCAGCAATTCTGGACCTCCTTCGGAAAATCATTCCCGAGAAAATGGGTTCGCTATAAAACCGGAATTAAGGGTGTGGCTCTCAAATTCGATTTCGATCTGACGAAAGCTGTGGTAGCTCTTGATCTGGAAGGAATAAGCGAGGAGAGGCACAATTTAATTTGGAATAAACTTCTTTCACTTAAGAGAGTCCTCACTGAGGATTATTTACCAGAGGTAATATACAATATTGATTATCAGGTAGATACTAATAAATCGATTTCTCGGATCTACGTAGAAAAAGATGGCGTTTGCATCCATAATAAGGAAAGCTGGAAGGATGCAATGTTATTTCTTCAGGAAAAAATGGATCTGTTCGAAGCGTTTTTGGATCAATACCGGGAATGGCTGGAAGATTAAAGCACGTCTATATAAATGAGGAACCAATGGCTTACTGCTCCGCCCAGGACAAACAAGTGCCAGATAAAATGGTTATAAGGAATTTTTCTGATGGCGTAAAAAACTGTTCCCAAAGTATAAAATGCTCCTCCAAGGAACAGAAGAAAAATACCGTCGGTACTGAGTTGTGACCATAGGAAGCCGAAATCAAACACGATCAGCCAACCCATTACCAGATAGAGCATAAGCGATAGCCATTCTAATTTTCCGATATAGAATATTTTAAACAGCGTTCCGGCGATGGCCACCCCCCAAACCACAAAAAATAATGGGATCCCCTGGGAATCACTTAAAGTAATTAGGGCTACAGGGGTATAGGTGCCAGCTATCAATATGTAAATACTAATATGGTCGAGGATTCTTAATTTGCGCTTTATCCTGGGATCATCAACGGCGTGATATACGGTGGATGCCGTAAACAGCAGAATGACAGATATACTGTAAATCACCAGGCTTAGGGTAGCCCACGGAACACTGGTCTTATGATTTTCCCACATTATGACAAACCCCAGTAATCCTAGTAGGATGCCCAGTCCGTGGGAAAGGGTATTTAGCAGTTCTTCTCTGTGATATTTTGTTTTGAGCTGCAAGTTTAAAAAATTGTGTTACTTGATTGGTTTACTATGCTTTGTAATGAGATCTACCTTATTCAAGTTGCAAATTTACGAGAGTAATTGTCAAGGAGCAACTTACATTAATTACTATTCCGCTATGCTTTTTCGGTCTCACGGTGTATTTTGAACACATGGGGGTAAAGGGACGAATGTCCCCCGGGGGGAATATTAATCTGACTTGTCAGAAAGGGGCTTTTGCTTCTGTTTCCTCACCCTTTGGTAAACCAAAAAAGGCGGCGATCTCGTACTAACTGCCCGCCCTTGTATACAAAGTGCTGCATGGATAGATACAGGAAGTAATCACGCCAAGGGCGTGGATCGCTTGCTTGAATGTTATCCATAAAAAAACCCTGAAGTAAAATGAATTACTTCAGGGTTCAAAAAGGCGGCGACCTACTCTTCCACTTGGTGTAGCAGTACCATCGGCGCTGACGGGCTTAACTTCCCTGTTCGGAATGGTAAGGGG
>JABDQK010000331.1 GCA_013042255.1 Flavobacteriaceae bacterium
GTTGAATCAGACTGGGAGGTGATTTCCTATTTGCGCACTGACAAGGAGGTGAATAAACTTGTTAAACGTCCGAACGCAGATACAAAGGATAAGGCTATTGACTTTATAGAAAAGACTATTGAAGGAATCGATACTGGAAAAATATACTATTGGTGCATTTCTTTGAAAACCCGCCCTGATATGATAGGCAGTATTTGTCTGTGGAACATCAGTGAGGACAGGAAAACAGCAGAAACAGGCTATGATCTGAGTCCGGAGTATCAGAGAAAGGGAATTATGCAGGAGGCGATGCAATGCGTACTGGATTTCGGTTTTAAGACCTTGCATCTCAAAATGATAGAAGCCTATACCCATCAAAAAAATGAACCTTCAAAAAACTTATTGGTTCGAAATAATTTCATCCTGAATAAAAAGAGAAAAGACAGGGATAATAAAGACAATGCGATCTATGAAAAAGTTTCTAATTCTTCAATTGCGACCGGAGGACGAGACCACCAAAAGTGAGCTCGAATCCTTCCTGCGGTTTGGTGGATTAGCAGCTCATGAAGTGAAGCAGATCCGTCTAGATAAAGAGCCGAATCCGCAAATTGACCTGCACGACTATTCGGCGATACTAGTGGGAGGCAGTCCCTTTGATGTGAGCATCCCCGAAGAAGAAAAGAGCGAATTACAAAAGAAAATCGAACAATTCTTTATGAACTTCTTACACCGGGTAGTGTCTGAGGATTTTCCCTTCCTTGGAGTGTGTGCGGGGAACGGACTTCTAGGGAAATATTCGGGGGTAAGTATTTCAAACACCTATGCAGAACCTCTTGGTAATGTGGAAATCACTATTACGGATACCGGGGCAAAAGATCCCTTGCTCAAAGGCTTACCCAGAAAATTTTCTGCTTTCGTTGGCCATAAAGAGGCGTGCAACAACACTCCTCCCGGGGCTGAATTGCTGGTTACATCAGAAGCCTGCCCGGTTCAGATGTTCAGATTTAAAGAAAATATATACAGCGCACAATTCCACCTTGAAGCTGATGCAGATGAGTTTATTTTACGAATAAAGGTCTATAGGTACAATGGTTATTTTCCGCCTTCTCAGGCACAGGAGTTAATAGAGGCCATTAAGGATAAGGAAGCTCCTGTTCCCCATGAAATTCTCAGGCGTTTTGTAAACCGTTATAAGTCAAGGGCCTAACGGTGGAACTTTTATAATCCGGAGTCTTTCGTCTAAATCCTCATGAATTGTAATGAGTCGGAAGATATAGCTGCTAGAGCGGCATACCTATCCCAATAATTTATTATCTTAAGAAGATTTTTTAGGTCTTACCTGTACCAGTGTTACTATAACCCTGTTCAAAGTATAGATCGTTAGGCCTTTTTTAAATGACCGATCATGAAAAAGATTTTTCACATCGATTTTTGGATAGTTATTACTTTCCTTTTCATTTCAACTTTTTTTTGGGGTTGTAAGTCTGATGGGATAAAAGTCGAAAACTATCAACCAGAGATTGTTAATAGCTGGAATGAAATTATTATGAACCTAGCCATTGAAAAAGATGGACTATTGACCCTAAATGGTGTTAGAACCGAAGCTTTGGCCCACACAGCCATGCACAATGCTTTAAATGCAATTGTACCGGTTTATACTTCTTACGGATTTGAGGAAAGTGGCCAAGGTGCTGATCCCATAGCAGCTGTTTCTCAAGCGGCCTATGAGGTTGCAAGAACAAGTTTCCCTGAGAATGAAACGGAGCTAAAAGAACTTTTATACAATTCACTTTCTGAAGTACCTAATGGAAGATCAAAAGAATTGGGTATTCAGTTGGGCAAAGATGTTGCCGTTAACATTTTGGAAGTGAGAAGCAAGGATAACTGGAATGGAGAAGCTGATTATACATGGCATCCAATGGCCCCCGGAGTGTATGCAGAATTCAACGAGCATTCAGGAACACCTGAGGGATTTGTTTTTGGTGCAGGCTGGGCAGCGGCAACTCCATTTTTACTTCCTGGTCCGGATCATTTTCGATCCCCACCACCCCCTGAAATAAATAGTGATGCTTATACTCAGGCCTTTAAAGAAGTCAAAGAGTATGGGAGTACAGTCAGCAATGTGAGGACAGATGATCAGGTCCATCTGGCGATGTGGTGGAAAGACTTTGTTGAAAATTCGCATAATCGCCTTGCCAGAGATCTTATTGTGAAGGAAGGATTGAATCTATGGGAAGCAGCAAGGACTATGGCTCTCCTCAATATGACCGTATATGATGCCTATATAAATGTCTTCGACAACAAATTTCATTACAATCATTGGCGTCCATATACTGCTATAAGATGGGCTGCAAATGACGAAAATCCAGAGACAGAAGCGGATGAAGAATGGAATAACCTACATCAGCACACTTATGCCTTTCCATCTTATCCGTCCGCACATGGAACTGCAAGTTCGGCGGCTATGAGGGTATTGTCTAACACCTTAGGCACGGGTGATGAATATGCCTTTACTATGATTACAGAAGAGGTAGATAGTGCCGGCCCATTTTCTGATAAGGTTAAAATGATACCTCCTAAGCGTTCTTTTAATTCATTTACCGAGGCTGGTTTGGAAGCATCTATGTCCAGAGTTTATTTAGG
>JABDQK010000150.1 GCA_013042255.1 Flavobacteriaceae bacterium
TGATTACAGAAGAGGTAGATAGTGCCGGCCCATTTTCTGATAAGGTTAAAATGATACCTCCTAAGCGTTCTTTTAATTCATTTACCGAGGCTGGTTTGGAAGCATCTATGTCCAGAGTTTATTTAGGGATTCACTTTAGATATGATTCTGAGGAAGGACATCGTCTTGGGAATAAAATTGGTGACTATGCAAATGCTAATTTTCTAACACCACTTAAAACGGACGTAAAGTAAAAAAGACTAAACATGACAATAATCAATTTGCTGATCTGTAATTTACAAATGCGTATTTATCTTTTATAAATACAAAATGTTACATCGCTAGACATGAACTTAATTTGGTCAAAATGCTAATTGAAAAATAATAAAGACTGGTCTTATGAAATATTTAAAGTACATTCTTGGAATTATTGCTGTCCTGGTTATCGTTTTTTTTATGATCGGGATCATCAAACCTGAATTGTCTTATGAGGCCGAAATTATGGTTGATAAACCCGTTGCTGAATCCTGGGCTGTAAGTCAGGATGAAGAAAAAATGGGGGACTGGCTCGATGGGTTTCAAAGAATTGAACACATCAGCGGTACACCCGGAACTGTAGGAGCTGTATCCGATGTTTATTTTGTAACGGATGGACAGGAAATGATCATCAGGGAAACCATAACCGATATCGATCCGGAAAAATCCTGCTCCATGAAGTTTTCCAACGAATTTATGGATATGGATTATACCATCTATATGACGCCTGTAGATGGAAAAACAAAAATTAGTTCTACAACCACGGTCATGGGAAATGGTATAGTATCAAAGTCGATGTCGGCATTGATGTCCGGCACATTCAAAGCTCAGGAGGAGACCAACCTTGCGAATCTGAAGAAGACCATCGAATCTAACTCAAAAGATTATATGACCGGGTTGGATTAGAAATGATCTTAGTATTATTAATTAGTGTATTGGTACAACAAAGGCCATGGTCAATCTCAACAAAATATTATTAAATGAAAAGCAATCACATCAGTTATATTGAATTCAAAGCACAAGATATCATTCATATAAAGGAGTTCTACAACAGCGTCTTTGGCTGGAAATTTACCGATTACGGAGACGCCTATACCTCCTTCTCAGAAAGTGGAGTCTATGGCGGATTTGAAAAAACAGATGAGCCGATTACCCATGGAGTTCTTGTTGTATTGTATCATGAAGACCTCAAAGCGGTTATACAGGCCATCACAAAGAATGGGGGAGAGATTGTAAAGGATATTTTCTCTTTTCCAGGCGGAAGGAGATTTCACTTTAAAGATCCCAGTGGAAATGAACTAGCGGTTTGGTCTGATAAATAGGATTTCAAAATACAAAGGGGTGACTGAAAAAGAGAAAATGCTTAAAGGGGATAATTACGATTCGAGAGACCCCGAATTAATTGAGATCTATCACAGAGCGCGCAGGCTTTTAAAACAATTCAACAATATCGATTCTGATTTAATACATGAAAGGGATCGTCTGTTGGAAGAGCTGTTTGCATTTAAAGGGGATGGGGTTTGGATTGAATCTCCATTCTTTTGCGACTACGGCGAACATATTTCTATAGGGGAGAACACCTTTGTGAATACCAATTGTATGTTTCTTGACAATAACAAGATCACCATCGGGAAGAATGGGTTGATCGCCCCATATGTACAAATTTACACGGCGACTCATCCTTTGAAGGCATCAGAAAGGATTGTTGGGAAGGGTAAAGACACCCGTTACCTTACATCTACCAAACCCGTAACCATTGGAGACAATGTCTGGATAGGGGGTAATTCAGTGATATTTCCCGGGGTGACTATCGGTAATAATGTAACCATAGGTGCCGGGAGTGTTGTCACTAAAAATTTACCTGATAATGTCCTGGCATTTGGAAATCCCTGTGAAGTAATCAAAGAACTTTAGGTATTCAATTGAAAAAGATGGATTTAGATAAGAATTTATTATCCTTTTTAAAGCCGGATCTGGTTGATTTAATACTCAAAGAATCGAGTATCCGTGAGATTCCTAAAGGCACAGAAATTTTAAGGGAACAACAATATGTAAAGGTATTGCCTATTGTAATCAGAGGACTTGTTAAAGTGTACTCACGATTTGATGAGAAAGAATTGTTACTCTATTATATCGAACCTGAACAAAGCTGTGTAATGACATTTTATGCGGCATTGAAAAATACCCCAAGCAAAGTCTTTGCAGTTACTGAAGAGGACTCTCAGATTCTTCTTATCCCCGTTAGTTTACTCCCTGACTGGTTAAAGGAATATCCGCATTTCAATGAATTGTTTTACAATCAATTTAACCTGAGGTACTCCGAATTGATCGATACTATCCGCAATCTGTTACTGGATAAAATGGACAAACGACTGTACGATCATTTGAGAAAAAAATCGAATCTAATGGAAACCGACTCGATAAAAATGAGTCACAACCAAATTGCCAATGAGTTGGGGACCGCCCGGGAAGTTATTTCCAGGGTAATGAAGAAACTTGAAAATGACGGCAAGATTACCCAGAATTCTGGCGAAATAAGAATTATTGACGAGTGGTGACCACAGTCACTGCATATTAATTTTTCATATCCGACCTTTATTGTGAATTATAATAGTAACCGTAAAATACATTGAGATGAAAAAAAATATGGGATCCGCAGACAGAATTATCAGAATACTAATTGCTGTAGTAATTGGGGTGCTGGCATATACAGGCACAATTTCAGGGACTTTAGGAACAGTATTACTAATACTCGCCGGGGTATTTGTTCTAACCAGTTTTATTAGCTTTTGTCCTTTATATGCGCCTTTTGGTTTAAGCACTTGTTCAATCAAAGAAAAAAAATAGATCAGGGTACGACCTGATTGGAATTTCACTGCGGTTCAGGTTTAAGCCTGAACCGTTTTTTATTGCCTTCTCCTCCAAGTAATAATATTCCCGAAAGTGACAATTATTGGGACGGTTCAGAATACTACAGCCTAAATCCGTAAATTAACTGAAGAATATGTTTAATATAATCTTCAAAAAATATGGCCAATTACATAGACGGATTCGTCTTACCCATACCAACTAGTCGACTTAGCGAGTATAAGCGAGTTGTAGATAAAGTTGCAGAGATCTGGAAGGAGCACGGGGCACTTGCCTATTTTGAGTATGTTGGGGATGATATGATTTTGGAAGGAACACTTTCTTTTCCGGAAGCTCTTGGTGCCAATGAAAATGAATCTATTGTATTTGGATGGGTGGTTTTCGATTCGCGGGAGACACGTGACCGTGCTAATGAACACGTTGCAGCAGATCCAAGGATGCACGATCTTTTAATACCCCTCACAGATCCTTCAGGACTGATTTTTGATGGCAGGAGAATGGCGTATGGCGGATTTAAGGCCCTGACTTTATCGCAATAAATTGAGTTAAAGCAGAAGACAAAAACTAGATCAAATCAATTACTCATGAAAGCGGCAGACAAGCTTTTGACTATAAAAATTATACACACGGTTATCTGGTTATTTTTTGTGGTAGTTATATTTTATGTTCTGTACTCGGGTATCACCGGGAAGGTAAATACCTATACCTGGATTGCCATAGCTCTGGTTATAGGAGAAGGGTTAACACTATTAATCTTTAAAATGTTCTGCCCTCTCACATTGATGGCGAGGAAATATTCTGATTCGGACAAGGATAATTTTGATATTTTTCTTCCCAACTGGCTGGCAAAGAACAATAAATTGATCTTCACCTCCCTTTTTGTAGTAGGGGTGATTCTGGTAGTTTATCAGTCCCTGATTAATTAAAATAGTCTCAACGAAGGCCCGATCGAATGAAAATCGTATTTGTAGTCAACAATAAAAACAATCGTCTGGCGAAAATACTACCAATGCTTCATGAGGCGTGTGATCGATCAGATTTTGGTGCTGTTGAATTCAAGCATACTACAGGGAGGAAGCACGCCATTGAACTGGGAAGGAATGCAGCTGTAAATGGCTGTGACTTTCTGATAGGAGTTGGAGGAGATGGCACCTTGTATGAATTGGTCAACGGGCTGTTACAGAGTGAGATTCCACCACAGGACTTGCCGGTATTGGGGTTACTCCCATATGGCTCGGCCAATGATTTTGCCAGATCAGCCGGGATCAATAATTCTATTGAGGAACTGATCGCTTTGATTTTATCCAATAGTACAAAGAAGATCGACCTGGGCAGGATTGTTTTGAAACAAAAACAGGAAATCCATTTTTTTGTTAACATAGCAGGGGTGGGCCTCGGACCATTAGTGGTGAAAAGCATGGAGCAATCATCAA
>JABDQK010000337.1 GCA_013042255.1 Flavobacteriaceae bacterium
GAGCAGTTAGAGTCTGAACTGACTCCTAAAATTTTCTTCAGGGTGAGCAGGAAATACGTGATCAATATCAACCATATCCGTGACATAATTTCCTATACCAATTCGAGGTTGCAAATCAAGTTGAATAAGACTTCAGATCAGGAAATCATCGTCAGCAGGGAGCGTGTAAGAGATTTTAAGTTATGGTTGGAATAAGATCAATCAAATACCTGAAATACAGATAGGTAATATTCACTATAGATTTTTCTTATAGTTGGTTTTTTGGGTATTTTCTTCCTTTTTTACAACTCGGTTTTCATCAAATGAGGAAGGCAGTAAAGCAGGGATCAATTTGATGAAAATGGGTAAGAGAACTGCTCCTCCGGGTAAGAGAAAAATGGCCAGGGAAGGAACACTTTTAAAGACGTCCACAAGCTGGTCCTGTACTTTTTTCTTTTCATCAGCACTAAGATCTTTTACGGCTCCTTTCGAAATCAGAAAAACCAGTTCCTTACTTTCTGCAAGTTCCTTTTGAAGGCGTTTACTATTTCTCAGGATCAGTTTGTTGACCACCCTTGACATGCTGTCATAAAATTGGACGGCCATATTGGTATCCTTTAAAAATGAGATTTTATTAATATTCCTTTTAAAAAAGATGGTGATGTCTTCCAGGGACGTGGCAATCTGTTCATCGGTAAATCCCATGTCTTTTCCAATTCCATAAATGAATTGTGACTCCTTGTAATCAAGCGAATAATCTTCCCATACCGTAAGACAGGCTACATCCAGAAAATACTGATTCTCCCAGGGAGAACAATTGTTCAGTAAGATTTCCCGATAGGAGCCATCAAACTTCTCCTTATCCTCATCGATAAAGGTGAGGGAAGCGGCAAATAACTGAGACAATTTTTCGTCAGCCTTGTTTTTCTCTTTGGCATTCAGGGCGTGATAAGTAATGTTGATGGCTAAATACTCCAGTTTTTGCGCTTCCTTAACGATTTCCTTTCCGTCCCTTAAGAAATACCTGAAAGTGAGGACATCAATAAACAACAGCGAATTGGTGATAATACTATTAAAGGTCCTGCTGATGACATTATCATCGAGGTAGACCCTTGATTCAATCAGTTTTTCGAGTTGTGCAGATGTTTTACTGCCGGTAAGGATCTTGTTTAATAAAGAGATCTGGCTCACTTTGAGTTCCTTGTAAAACTCAAAGATGGTTTCCAAAAAATCATCAAAACTATGCTCCTGTCTTTCCAGGGCAAAGGTGAAGTACAAAGCCGTAAGCAGATTAATTTTTGCCCGTTCATCCTCAGAAGGAGAATGTTCTATGCTTATATAAGATGGTGTTTCCACATTCATCCCGTAGACAAAGCCGTATTCTTTAAGGCTTGTGTACAAGGTTGAGAAGTCGGAATAAATCCCGGCCTTATTTCTTACAACCTCTCCAAATTTATTGATCCAGCCCGGTCCCGAGGGATTCATATCATAAGAATTTGATTCTAAAGTACGGGAAAAATGACTTTTCTAAGAACACAATGCGTCATAATGAAAAAGAAATCATTTCTAATTAAGAAGAAATTAACATTTAAGACCAAACCCCGCCATTTACTTTCCGTAGGTAGGGTAACAATAATCTTAAAAATCATAAACAATGAGTAAAACAAAATTTTTCGCGGGAATTGCAGTACTGGCCTTTGCCGGTGCTTTTCTGATCGCTGCAGATCACCTCGACGCACCTTCTTCGGGAGGTACAACGGCTGATATTGCAGATTTCTTTGCATTTGAACCCACATTGGGGTCAGACAACACCACTTTTGTGGTTGACCTCCAATCCAGTGTATTACCTGATCTGGCCTATGGGACATTTGATGAAGATGTACTTACTGAAATTAACATCGATACCGATGGAGACCTGGTTGAAGACTACGTAATTCAGGCATATCCACAGGACGGGATCATGTATTTCTTTGCCGGCACACCAAATCAGACAGGATTAAACAGTCAGATTCTGGTAGACAACCCACTGGGTGAAGTAGCTATTTCAGGATCAACGGCAGTAGTAGCTGAAGGAATGGGAGGCACAAAATTGTTTGCCGGACCAAGACAGGATCCTTTCTTTTTTGATTTCTTTCAGTTCAATGCAGTAATCAATCCGGATGTGAATTCGGCACCCATGGGTTTTAAAACAGCGGCCGAAGCAGAGGATACCTTTGACGGGGCCAACACCATGTCAATCGTTGTGGAGATCCCAAATAGCATGCTGGGTAACACAACTGCAACAAATGCCTTAGGGATTCCGGTTTACAAGACCTGGGTAACTACAAATAGAAAACAATAATATTCAATCTAAAAACAAGAAAAGATGATATTCAAAAAATTTAAATATTCGATATTAACGCTCCTCGCAGCCACCGTACTTATGGCCTGTAACAATGACGATATGGATATGGAGCAAATGGCCATGGCTACCTGTAGTGACGGGATAATGAATGGAGATGAAGAAGGTGTTGACTGTGGGGGTTCAGTATGTGAGCCCTGCGCAGACAGTACAGCTCCTGATTTTACTGGGACATTTGCCCAGGCAGACCATATGGGTAGGCCGGGGATCAATACCACCCTGAGTTTTGATATGGACGGAATGGCCAGTGTAAAGGACGCGCATAACGTAACCATACCTTCAGAAATGACTGCAAATTTTCAGGCAGGATTTCAGGCTCGTTTAGAACAGTACCACGACGTGTATGCCAACAAGCTTGGTCTGGACCCAATGGATGTGAATTATGAGAACAACATTCTGGGATTGGATGCAGCCACACTGACTACAGTTCTTGCGGCCGATGCACTGGATGTGGCACCGGATGCCCCAACCACCTATTTTGATCCCGGAACGGATGCCGATAACGACGGTAATATCCTGGTACCTGATGGGGATGAAGTAGCCCTTACCGGCCGGGCCCTTCAAGACGACATCATAGATGTTTCATTAATCCTGTTTTTTGGAGGGATGAATGGAGATCGTTTTAGCGGACAAGATGTAGACAATGATGGAATGGCCGATTTACCCCGCCTCACTTCTGACGGAGTAGGACTAACGGCTACTATCAATTCGGAGTTTCCTTATCTCAGTGCACCAGAATAGGACCTGAAACTCAGGAATGTTCCCTGGATTGGGAAAAGAATTGCTAATCAATACGGAAGAGGGAGGACTTGCCCTTCCTCTTCCTTTTTTTCCACAACTAAAATTATCACGACATGAAACAATTTATACTATGCGGTGTTTTGCTTTTTCTCCTTACTTCCTGTGAATTATGGGAGAATGGCAAGGTAACCGACCCGCAGGACTACAATACCTACCTTCAAGCAGGTCCGTCAACAACATCATCGAAATACTTCCGGCTCTGGAATTCCAAGATAAAACCAGACAGCCTTCAATTAAGCAGTTTTGGCATTGTCGCAGGACAGTACAATTCATTCTTTCAGGCGACAGGAGAGATCACATACCTGAAAAAAGCAGAAACAGCCCTTACGAAGGCCGTAGATATTGCTGCCAT
>JABDQK010000338.1 GCA_013042255.1 Flavobacteriaceae bacterium
GATGCAGGTTTACAGTGAGGGTATTCATTACCGAAATCTCAGAAGCTTTAGCTCCAACAACTTTGGCAAGTGGTTCTGCCAACCTCTCATGGTAATCCCACCAGGGTTTATCCGCAAGGAAATGACCCTCCACAGCCAGTTCCCGCCAGTCTTTCATGATTTCCTCTACAAAAGCTGAAGTTCTTTTGGGTTGCAGCCCAAGGGAGTTTCCAGTAAAATAAATGACATCCTTCCCATTTACTTTTGGAAAATGGAATTGATCCCGGTAGACCGCCAATTGATCCTCCGCATCGAGCTGTTGTGCAAAGGAAAGCGTATTCTGAAATGTCATAGTCTTCTTTTTCTCAAAAATACAACAACACTAATGAATCAGCTATTATCAGAAAGAAATCGTGCTAATGGGAAGGCAGCCTCATCTCCACAATATGCTTTTTAAAACCAGCTTTGGTATAGGCATTCAAAGCAGGGATATTATCCTCGTAAACTGTAAGACGAATTTCACACAAGTTGTTTTGATAAGCCCAGGCCTTTAGTTCCTCTATAATCAAATTGTTGATCCCCTTACCCCTGTACTTGGGAAGGGTATACATGAATCCTAAATATGCGTAATTCTCATGATCGAGATAATTCCTGGCAGGGCGGCTTAAAGCATAACCCGAACTCACAATAGTGCCCTTGTCTTCTGCAACCACTACCTTAACATCCTTGTTCTCAATATAGCCTTGCAGGTCGTAGTAATGGATTTTTCCGTTTCGGATGGTGGGGTCGAAGGGTCGTTCGGCCTCAATCAGTTCTTCTTCAAATTGCAAAAGAAGAGGCAGGTCATCTAAAACAGCGTCGCGAATCAGGATCTCTTTCATATCTGGGTATGGTTTAACCGCCTTCAAAGTAGCCCAAAAAGCCTATTTTTACAAAAAGAATGGCATGCATTTTCTATCAGACAGCCTGCAGCAATATCTAACAGATCATTCGGAAAATGAACCGGAATACCTGGCTGATTTGAGCAGAGAAACACATTTGAAAGTGCTTCAACCAAGAATGATCACCGGGCACTACCAGGGTAGGGTACTGAGTATGCTATCCAAAATTATGATGCCTCAGCGTATTCTTGAAATAGGTACTTATACGGGCTATTCCGCTCTTTGTCTTGCAGAAGGCCTCCCGAATACCGGCAAATTACACACCATAGACATCAATGAAGAACTGGAGGATATACAAAGGAAGTATTTTGATCGATCGGGCTACAGCAATCAGATCATACAACATACCGGAAACGCCCTGGAACTTGTTCCACAACTGCAGATGGAATTCGACCTGGTCTTTATCGATGCTGAAAAAAAAGAGTACCAGCGTTATTTTGAGGTTGTTCTGCCAAAGACGAGACCCGGGAGTATAATTCTTTCAGACAATGTGTTGTGGTCCGGGAAGGTGGTCGAACCCCTCGATCCTTCGGATAAAGCGACCAAAGCATTATTAGACTACAATAAAATGTTGAAGGAAGACCCGAGAATAGAAACTGTGATGCTCCCCGTCAGGGATGGCTTAACCCTAAGTAGGGTACGAGGATCTTAGTAAAAACCCGATAAAAAATAAATGCCATCAGCAAACCGACCAGGGCCCCTGCGATCAGGTCCAGGGGATAATGTACCCCAACGTAAATTCTGCTCAAGGAAAACAAGAGGGGCCAAAGGTAAAAGACCCATACCCAGGAGAGCTTGGAACGGAGAAAAAGAACTACCAGGGTTGCGATCGCAAATGAGTTGGCTGCATGACCTGAGAAAAAGCTGTAGTCCTCCGGTCTGAACAGGATACGTACAAGTCCGCTGAGTTCTTCGGTATTATTAGGTCTGAGGCGTCCTACATATTCTTTGGTGATGTACATCAGGGCCATCACAAAACCAAAAAGCATGATGGTCATCAGTATCATGGCCAGGGCGTCTTTCCCTTTAAAATGGCGCAAATACAATATAAAAAAGAGAATTATAAGGGGGATCCATGTAGTGGTTTGGGTTACCAGTGACCAGAACCAGTCGTATTCTTCAATGCCAAGGCTATTGAGGTAGATGAATGCATTGCGATCCCATTGTAACAACCTCTCCCACATCCGGTCCTTTACTTTCTTTTGATGGTTCCGGAGACGTCTTCGATATTCTTCTTCACCTGATTCATCTCCTTTTTAATGTCATCAGTAATACTAGTATCGATCCCTTGTTTTTCGGCACTTTTCTGAATCTCCTGTTTGATATCTTCGGTTGCATCTTTCAATTGACGCATACCTTTCCCCAGTCCCTTTGCAATTCCAGGGATTTTGTCTGCACCAAAAACCATCACCACGATAAACATGATAAAGAAAATTTCAGCGCCACTGATAAATAAGACCAGGATCAAATTCATACTACAAATATAATCAAGTTTGAGCCCTTTTATAAAATAAAACGACCCCGAACATAATTGACGGGGTCGTAATACTTTCAACAGATTTGTTTTAGTCCCCTTTTATCCCCTCCTTAAACTGGTTAAATTCTGAAGGTGATTCTTTTTTGGGCCAGCTGTTGTTCGTAACATCGATATCTGCAGTCTCGGCCCGTGGGTCTACTGTAATGGACACGAGTTCGGCTTGTGAAGAAATGACACGCCTGAATTCGGCATCATTTTTACGCCAGATCTCCGGTGGGTAGGTAACCTGTTCGGTACTTCCATCCGAATAAGTGTACTCCACTATCAAGGGCATTGGGATACCCCCTGGTTTGTCAAAGGTTACTTCATAGAAATACTTGGGTTCTTTTACCCTGGCTCTTTCTTCTGCTGTGAGGTTGTCCATCATGAATTCTTTCAGGGAAGACGAAACTTCACTTGGCGTTTTACCAACTATTGTCGGGTCTATAGCATCCGTATCTTCCTCAGCAAGATACACCAGAGGAGGAAAGTCTGATTCCGTCAGGTTTCTCGATGCCATGTATTCCTGCATTTGCTTTCCTGGCTTATCACTGACTACAAATTTCTTCACCCCTTTCACTCCGATATCGACAAAATCAGTCGTATAAAACCAACTTCTCCAGAACCAATCCAGGTCTACCGCAGAAGCGTCTTCCATGGTGCGGAAGAAATCCTCCGGTGTGGGGTGCTTAAACATCCAGCGTTGTGCATATGTTTTAAAAGCGTGATCGAACAACTCCCTTCCCATCACAGTTTCCCTGAGGATATTCAGGGCGGTTGCTGGTTTCGCATAGGCGTTAGGTCCAAGTTTGAAAACGTTTTCCGGATTAGACATGATAGGCGCTATCGTAGTTTGGTCCCCGCTCATATAAGGTACAATCTTGGACGGATCTCCCCTTCTGGATGGATATTTTTTGTTGGGAGCTATGACTTCCGGAAAGGCCTCCCCGAATTCCTGCTCTGCCAGATATTGCATGAATGTATCAAGTCCTTCATCCATCCAACCCCATTGACGTTCATCTGAATTAACGATCATAGGAAAAAAGTTATGGCCCACTTCATGGATGATCACACTGATCATCCCGTATTTTGTCCTGTCTGAATAGGTCCCATCTTCATTAGGCCGACCGTAATTCCAGCATATCATGGGGTATTCCATTCCCTGGTTTTTAGCGTGCACGGAAATGGCTTTGTGGTAAGGATAATCAAACGTATGGGCAGAATAGGACTTCAGCGTACTGGCAACTGCTTTGGTAGACAATTCTTCCCAAAGCGGATTTCCTTCCTTGGGATAAAGCGACACCGCCATCACATCCTTATTGCCAATCTTTACGGCCTGCATGTCCCAGATAAATTTACGGGAAGTGGCAAATCCGTAATCCCTGACATTTTCAGCCCTGAATTTCCAAGTTTTTTTCTTTTCTGAAAAACCTTTTTCTGCGGCTTCTGCTTCTTCCTGAGTTACAATCAGCACGGGCTTATCATATGATTTTTTAGCCTGCTCATAACGATTCATCATCTCCTTACTGAAGACTTCTTTACGGTTTAGTAATTCACCTGTAGCATCTAGGATGTGGTCTGCAGGCACCGTAATATTCACATCGTAATTCCCGAAAGGAAGTGCAAATTCACCACTCCCCCAGAACTGGTGGTTCTGCCAACCTTCCACATCGCTGTATACTGCCATACGGGGAAAGAACTGGGCGATCACATAAGCTCTGTTCCCATCTTTTTCAAAATACTCATAACCTGATCGCGCCCTGTCTATGGTATGGTCTGGTATGTTATACCACCATTTTACCGAAAAGGATACTTTCTCACCAGATTTCAGCGCTTCGGGTAAATCTACACGCATCATTGTCTGATTGATGGTATAAGGAAGTGGATTGCCATTGCTGTCTTTTACAAATTCTATATTGAACCCTCCGTCAAAATCTTCCTTGAGATATGTTTTTGAAAACGTTGCTGTGGTATAAGCCACATTCAGGCTGCTTGAATTTCTAAGTGGAGATTTAGAATCTTTCGATCTGACGTTTTGGTCGAGTTGTAACCATAGGAATTCCAAAGCTTCGGGGGCATTGTTATGATAGGTTATAGTTTCTTCCCCATATAACCTTGCATTCTTATCATCAAGCTCGATGTCCATCTTATAATCCGCCTGTTGCTGATAATAATCAGGCCCGGGAGTACCGGAAGCAGATCTGTACATATTCGGGGTTGCAAACTCCTGGTACATCTGCCTGAATTTACTCTCATTCAGGTGGCCAGGATCTCTTTCATAAATCTTCTCTTCCTGGGCAAAAAGGGCAGTTGCAACAAGTACGAGGACTGCCGTGGCATAATTTTTTATCTGATCCATATAATTAATTGTGATATGATTTTTTCCGGCGCGGAAAATAGGATTTTTCAGGGAGAATTAACCTCGACTTTTTAAAAATTTAACATTCCCACATTGCTTTCCCTGATCAGTACATAACTCTTTTTTCTATCCCCTATTCTGAAATGGAGGATATTCTTCTGTTCTTCAAAGACATCCATCAACAGTTCGTTTTGAATTTCAATAGATTTCAGTTTGTCCAAAGAAATACCCGGAATCTCAAGAAAGAGGATCATAAGATCACTGTCCGTCTTTTTTCCCAGGTATTTGTATTCTACCTGAGTTCCGTTAATACGAATAACAAATTTTGCCTTGAGATACCTTTCAAGAATGCGATCAGCTTCCTGTATCTCCTTTGGGGTCGCTAAAAATGTCTGAACATCATATCTTTCAACGAGAGCCTTTTCCAGATCGTCAATAAAAACCCGACTCGTAATTTGGATAGCTTCGTCCTGTGCGTAATATTCAACCTGGGTTACACTGACATAGAATTTATGAACGCCAATGGCGATAAACAGCGGTATGATAAAGAGGTAAAGTCCTTTCAAGATTGTTTGTCTAAAGTTTCACTTGGTTTAAGAGCAATTCCTGTGCCAGGCATGCTCATTCGAGCTGATTATTTTCTCTGTAGGTTTTGCTTTTCAACCTTAGGAGGTTTAAGATGGCAATATGATCATCTGTAGCGACAATGGAATCGAACTTCTCATCTACTTCACAATAGTACATAAAATCGTCAATACGCTCGGCGGGAATTCCCAGTCGCTTTACAAAAATACTGTCGGGATAGTAATTCCGAACCTGCTCTGTAAGCAGGTATTTTTTATCTCTCGCCACCCGTTTTTTCAACATTTTTGTACGTCCGGTAATGGCATTGATCAGCGGATTAAAGGGGATAGCAGTGAGCATTCCTATTTGAAATGGACCAAGAGATGCTTCCTTCAGGAGACGTTCGCTTTGCATCAGCGGCTTTACGTACGCATTGGGCAGACCCAGGGTAGATGCAGTTACCACCTGCTCTGTTTTCATCCCATTCATATCCCTTATCAAATCTCCTGTTAGGTTATAAGGGCGTACCACCACCTCATCGAGTTCATTTACAAATTCCTCGAGGGTTACATAAACAAAACTACTTTCTAAAATAGAAGCTGAAATGACCAGGCTCTTTCTTTGATACTGTACGGCTGAGAAAAGAAGTGTATCCCCCATAGTGACGGAGATGGCAAACCTTCCATTCTGGTTGGAAATGGTTGCTACCCCGGCCGTTATATTCATGATATGCACATCGGGCACTCCCTTCCCTTCAAATCTGGTTTGTCCTTCCAATTGAAAATTGAAGTAAGACTGTCCGCTCAGCAAGGAACAACAAAACAGGAACGCAATTGTAAGTGCACTATTCCTCCACATCGAGTCCTTTTCTGAATTCCTGACTTTGAGTGACCAAAAATTCGATCAGTTGAAATTCATTGTCCTTCCGCAGAAGAGATTGGGCAGGAAGTTTGCTGTCGCAATACAGTAAGAATGCATCGATCTTGTCTTGAGGTAGCTGGAGATCAAGCACAAAAAAATCATCGTTATAGACCTGCCGGAGCACCTCGCTAACTTTTAGCGGAGTTCTTGCTGCTTCGGCATTGTCATTAGCAGAAAGGAACAAGGCCTTAAAGATATTGACGAAGTTAAGTCCGTCCTGCATCCCCCTTACCGTTGGATCTAAAGCAATATTCTGCACCTCCGCCGTGGCATCGGTTTCGTAGGCGTATTGCTTGAATTCCTCATTTTGCAGCTGCAGGAATTTTTTCTGATTTTCCGGGCTTACGGTAACCTCGTCGAGTTCAGTTACTTTTTCGTTGACCTCTACCACAAGACGGTTTTTCTTTAAAATATCGGCTGTTACTTTTAAAATCTCGATCTGGTAGTTGATGGCGGTAAAAACCAATTCGTCTCCTTCTGCAACATAGATCAGAAACTCACCTTTATCATTGGTGATCGTCGCTTTTTCGGTAGTTGTATTGATAACATTTTCATTGGGGACCGGTACATTCCGGTAGATCACCTGCCCCCGCAAAGGTCTGCGATCATCGGTTTGTGAAATGCCAAAGGAGAGAGAAAAAAGTGCAGGTAAAAGAATTAACAGTTGTTTCATTTTATGTATCGGTGCATGGAGCACACAGTTGAATTATAATTGAGACCGGAATCCCTTGAGTGGATAAAGAAAAAATAAGTTCGACTTATAAAAAAATAATGTGTCATAAAACTTATGTTAAAAAGTACTATTCCATTTATCCATAACCAGGGCATTATTTAAGAAATTACAAAATTTTAGGCAAATAATTGCTTTATAATCGATACAGGGTGATTTACCCATTAATTATGTATTTCGGGGTGTATCTTTAGTAGAATTGAGATATAATTATAATTTTGTTGGTCCTGATCGCCTCACAAATAAATTGGACATGCGTTTACTCAAAGCCCCTCTATTTTTTCTGTTATTGTGTGGATTCATTTCGTATTCACAGATTAAGATCGGGGATAATCCTCAGAATATAGATCCCTCGTCCATTCTCGAGCTTGAAAGTACGACCAGAGCCTTTGTAATAAATCGAGTAACTACTGCTCAAATGAACTCAATTGTTCCTATAGAGGGAGCCATGGTTTATAACACAGATATCCAATGTCTACACTATTTTAACGGAGAAAACTGGCTGAATCTTTGTGAAGCGCTCGGATTGACTATTACTAATAATCCTATTGTCCATCCGGATACAACAATTGCTATAACTAGGGTGGATAATAATATCAACATTGAAGTAGATTCCATCACAGGGTTACAGATTGTTGACAGGAGTATACGGGGTGATGATATTGCCGGATCTGCGGTCAACGGATCATTTCATATTCAAAACCGGTCTGTACCTGTTATTAAACTGATCCCCTCCGCAACCCCAAATCAGATTCTAAAAACAAATGCCGCTGGAACTGACGCTGTATGGGCAACCCCACCGATAGCTCCTGTGGCATTCGGGAAGGTAAATGGGAATACAACAGTTAAAATATACCCGACTTCATTGGTTTCAGTAGGTGGCTCTGTAACATTTCCCTCTATAAATTTCACCCCACCTAGACCGGATGGAAATTATACAATACAATTGACAATAAGTGGAGAAAACAGGATTGCACTGCTAAATCAAACTCCAAATGGATTTACTGTAGAAATTTTTGATTCTCTAGGTAACCCCGCCACCTCTCCAATTGAATGGTATTTTACCATCTTTGACTTCTAAATGGGAAAAAAGATCCTCTTCATATCATTACTGACCATGGGATTCACCTATTCCCAGACTGCCCTGTACAACAGTGGAAATCTGAGGATTCACCAGGAAGGCCAGCTTGGATTTCACACAGATCTCGTGAATGACGGCCCTTTTGATGAAAACGTCGGCTTAACCGGCTTTTACGGTACAGAAC
>JABDQK010000341.1 GCA_013042255.1 Flavobacteriaceae bacterium
GAGGCAGATCGGATTATCGATTTCTTAATAGACAGGTCTAATCCCTGGGCCCTGGTCGTGGTTAGTCAGAATTCCCGATGGATGAAAAAATGTACGCGGATCATCACTATGAAGAATGGTAAAATAATTAATGAAAGCTAAAGGCAATGTTGAATATATCTCCAAACAGACTTAATAGGAAAGTCGATCTGATGAACTACAGATCGTCTCAGAGGGTATTTCATTCTAAGCATTACAAACATTTTAATCGTTTTTTGCTTGCCTTTACTATAATAGGATTTATAGTCCTTTTTCTCCCATGGACACAGACCATTTCGGGTAAAGGCTACCTCACCACACTCAATCCTGAGCACAGGCCACAGACGATACAATCCCCCATTCCGGGCCGGATTGAAAAATGGTATGTACAGGAAGGAGATTTTGTAAAAAAGGGGGATACCATCCTCTTTATCTCTGAGGTAAAAAGTGAGTATTTCGACCCAAATCTGATTTCCAGGACCGGGGATCAGATCAGGGCAAAATCCATGTCGGTTAGCTCATATCAGGAGAAGGTTAAGGCACTGAATGCACAGATAGGTGCTCTGAAGAGAGAAAGGCAGCTCAAGCTCGAGCAGGCCAGGAATAAATTGTTACAGGCTAAATTAAAAGTTCAGAGCGACAGTATAGATCTGGAAGCGGCCAAAACCAATATTACCATCGCACAAAGACAGTACGACCGAGTGGTACAATTGCAGAACGAAGGGCTGAAAGCCATTACGGATGTAGAGGAGAAACGCCTCAAACTACAGGAGACACAGGCGAAACTCATTTCACAGGAAAACACCTTGCTGGCTTCTAAGAATGAAATCATAAACGCCACAGTAGAGATCAACAGAATTGAAGCCGAATATACCGACAAGATTTCCAAGGCTCAGAGTGACATGTTTACCGCTCAGTCTAACCAGTTTGATTCTGAAGCACAGGTGACTAAACTCGAAAATGAATTCACGAATTATGAGGTTCGGAGTCAGATGCAATATATCAGGGCACCCCAAAGTGGATTTATCAATAAAGCAATCCAGGCTGGTATAGGGGAAACTTTCAAGGAAGGAGATAAACTGGTGGGAATTATGCCTTCGGAATACGCAATGGCCGTGGAAACGTATGTAGAACCCCTCGACCTTCCCCTGATACACATAGGGGAGAAGGTGAGAATTCAGTTCGACGGTTGGCCTGCGATTATTTTTAGTGGCTGGCCCAATGTATCATATGGTACCTACGGAGGGAAAGTAGTGGCTATAGAAACCTTTATCAGTAGTAATGGCAAATACAGGGTGTTACTGGCCGCCGATCCGGAAGATCAGCCCTGGCCTAAGGATATCCGGGTTGGTTCGGGGGCAAATACGTTGGCCCTGTTAGAAGATGTGCCTATCTGGTATGAACTCTGGAGACAACTCAATGGATTCCCTCCCAACTATTATCAGCCTGAAGAAGGGATAGCTCAAAATAATAAAAAGTAAGGATGAGAAAATATCTGACGATATTAGGATTGTTTCTTTCCTTCGGTCTCCTCGGACAGGAGGCAGATTCCCTTACACTTAATTTCAGGGAATACCTGGGCTATGTAAAAAAGTATCACCCCATAGCCAAACAGGCCGAATTGGTCATTGCCATTGGTGAAGCCAATCTGATGAAAGCCCGGGGAGGTTTTGATCCCAAAGTTGAAGTAGATTACGACCGCAAGAAATTTAAGGGTACAGAATACTATGACCGACTTAATGCCACCTTTAAGATACCAACCTGGTATGGAATTGAACTTAAAGGAAATTTTGAACAGACCGACGGGGAATTTTTAAATCCAGATGAAACCTTGCCGGATGATGGTTTATACAGTGCAGGTGTATCATTTTCGCTTGGGAGGGGATTTCTGGCAAATGACCGTATGGCCACACTGCGAAAAGCTAAATATTTCAGGGAACAGACCCTTGCAGACAGGGACCTACTTATAAATACCATACTTTTTGATGCATCTGTTGCTTATTTTGATTGGTTACAGGCATATAATGACCGGGAAATTTATCGCCGGTTCCTGGATAACGCTCAGATACGATACGAAGGAATCAGGAAGCGGGCGAGGGCAGGAGATTTAGCCGCTATCGATACCGTTGAGGCAAAAATTGCGTATCAGAACAGAGCTCTTGGCCTTACCCAGGCTGATGTGACCCTTAGGAACAAGGCCCTGGCCTTATCCAATTTTCTCTGGATGCCGAATAACATACCCGTGGAACTCAGGGAAGGAGTTATACCAGACACAACACTTGAAGGTGAAATAGACCTGGCTCTTGAAATTATGGGCCTTCCCCTGGATAGTTTTACGATCGAAAACCATCCCAAAATTATATCCCTTGGACGTAAAATAGACCAGTTGACTATAGACAAACGATTAAAGACAAATAATCTTTTGCCTCAAATTGACCTCGAATACAATTTTCTGACGGAGACTCCGGAATTGATCAATTCCTTACAGCAAGAAAACTACAAAGGCGGGGTGAATATCAGTTTGCCACTTTTCCTGCGAAAAGAAAGGGGAGAGCTCAAACTGGCCAAATTTAAACTGAGGGATGCCGAATTTGAATATGCCAACGCCTCTGTATCAATTGCGAACAAAGTGCTTGCGATCTATAATGAACTGGAATCTTTCGAGGAGCAAAATCAGTTGGTTTATGATATTGTTACAAATTACAGAACCCTTCTACAGGGGGAAGAACGCAAATTCAATTTTGGTGAAAGTTCACTTTTTCTGATTAATAGCCGGGAGAGTAAACTGATCGACGCAAGGCTCAAACAAAACGAGCTGCAAAATAAATTCTTCAAGGCAAAAGCAAAGTTGTTCCAGAGCCTGGCCATCAATCCAGAAAGTCTTTGATAAGATTCCCCTCAGACATGGTCATGTAAGGAAAGAGAATAAAATTCTACAAAGAACCTGAACATCTTCACCTTGATTAGTCATTAGAAAAAACAAAAATGAAAAGAAATACATCAGTTACATCTTCACAAGACTTATTACAGGAGGTAATCCGGAAAGGCATGACGTATCATGAGTTTCGCGAGTTGGTGGCTGATCTGGCCGGGCAAAACGCTACAACCGGACCTGAACAGACCGATGCCTACAAGCATTATACGGAACTCAATGACCGACGGATGAGACGCTGGGACAAGACCTTTAAGATTTCTGATGAAATCAAAACAAGGATTGC
>JABDQK010000343.1 GCA_013042255.1 Flavobacteriaceae bacterium
CAGGATTACATTCGGCGAATGCTCAATCAGGCTAGTGGCAACCGTTTTTACAATTCCCGCGTTGATCCCAATTAATTCTTCTCTCGTCATTCCCGGTTTCCTTGGAATCCCTGAGGTAATCACGGCAATATCACTTCCCGCCGTTTTAGAATAATCGCTTGTTGTTCCCGTAATTTTGGTGTCAAAACCATTGAGGGAAGCAGTTTGCATCAGATCCATAGCCTTTCCTTCTGCAAATCCCTCCTTTATATCAAGAAGTACGACCTCCGAAGCAAAATCTTTAATAGCAATGTACTCTGCGCAACTTGCACCTACGGCACCGGCACCAACAACTGTAATTTTCATATTTGTGTTTTTTAGCTTGTTTTCAACTCTACGAATTAGCCGTAAACGCCTTATTTTACTGGACTTGTTTGTCGACTAAAAAGCGAAGCAAAAATAGGAAATTCTCTTGTACTAGACCGTCAGTAAGCAAGGATTATTTTTAATGATTTGATTTTTCTGATTAACATTCTAAGTACTTTTTTTGGATACGGGGTGGTGACGTTCATCGAATTTATAGGTATGGAAGGTGCTGTTCGTCGAAAAATGGCAATACAGGCTTAGTTTGGGGCGTTAGCTTCCTGCAACAGATCCCAAATCTAAAAACCTACATTTTGAAAAAGCTATTTTCCCTCATGGCTATTATCACCATTATTTCGGTGAGTAATTGTACCAGAATTCCTGAAAACAATGATCCCATAATTGGGATTTGGTCAAAAGTCGAATTTGCTGAAAACTCTGAAACCGGAAGGCAAGCTAATCGCCAGGAATGGATTTTCAACGACGTTTACCTCGGTCGGTATCATTCTTACGACGGAAACCAGTTAACGGTTAAAACAGATTTTAGCTGGACACAGGACAAAGGTGTGTATACTATTTCCTACCCGGGAACGGATATGCCAGCGCACCAGGTGAGCATGAAAAATTCGGATGATGGAAAAGTACTGGAGGATGTTCAGGGTAACATCCTTGCGCTCAGAGAATAAAGTATCCCCTGCTTTTTTTATATAAATGTAAACAGCCTTCCGATCGGAAGGCTGTTTTATTTTGTATTCAACTATTTTTTTCTACCTGAAACCGAAGCTCAGACCAAAAGAAAAGTTATTGAATTCCGCTAAGGTATAATCAGCATGTAATCTGAAAAAGCCCAGCTTGAGTTTTGTACCCACGTTGGCTGTTACGCCGCTGGCATCTTTGTTTAAAGTAAAGGGATCTGTATAGGATTCCTGAAATGGCCCTGATTGCACATCGTATGTACCGAGGATAGCTGTTTCAGATTTTCCTGACATATACCCCAGACTACCGTAAAAATTGATCACCGGAAGCTTGGTTGAGACAACAGCCTGAAAAACCCAGGTATTGATCTTTGCATCAATTTTCTGATCAGATCCGGCAATGATACTGGTATCTGTAAAATCATAGGTACCGTTAATATGGGTATAACCAATAACACCGGAGATTGCTACGGGTAAGATCTTATCCGCAGGCAGGTGCTTCGTAAACTCATGCTGAATACCTACCCCAATTAGACTAACAGCAACGTCGTCTGTATCTATTTTGGGAAGGAATCGGGCCTTGATTTCAGTTCCTTTGATAAGGCCAACACTTCCCTGAATAAATCCTGAGGGAATGAAGTTGATATTCTCTGCGGCTAAACCAGAAGGGAGATCAAACTCTTCTCTGGAAGTTACACCGGGGGCAACTTCGGCCTCCACAAATACCCTAACCCCTTCTATTTCTCCTAAAGCGGAAGAAACAGTTTTAGTGGTACTACCATCGACAAATTGGAGATTTTCGTAATCAGCCGTATTCAGAACGAAGGTCTTTTTATCTTCCTTATTTTTAAATCCAGTTATGTTCCCAATAATAGAAATTTCAAAGCCACCCAGTGGCTTGGCATCACCGGTATTAAACCAGGAACCGGAAATACTGTAAATAGCCCCTTCTGATACAGGAGCGAGATAGTCGTTCATAAAGGTTTCAGCATCCTCCACCCCGGCTGCAAAAAGATCATTGACATCAGATTGTGCCTGAACGGTCAGTACACAAAATCCCATCATAGCAAGCAATAGATTTTTCATATCGATTAAATTTTGCCTAAAACTAAAAAACTCGCACCTGGGGTACGAGTTTTTGTTGTGTAATGCTCTTTTTTATGCATCAATGTTGGCATAAACCGCATTTTTCTCGATAAACTCCCTTCTGGGAGGTACTTCATCCCCCATCAACATGGAGAATATTCGGTCTGATTCTGTAGCATTGTCAATGGTGACCTGCCTTAGTGTCCTGAACTGAGGATTCATTGTGGTATCCCACAACTGTTCTGCATTCATTTCTCCCAGACCTTTGTAGCGTTGTATGCTTACGCCACCTTTATAGCTATCTGCTATTTCGTCTCGTTCCTTGTCATTCCAGGCATAGTTCTTCTTATTTCCTTTTTTCACAAGATACAGGGGCGGGGTAGCAATATAAACGTGCCCTGCCTCGATCAATTCCCTCATATAGCGGAAGAAGAAGGTTAAGATCAGTGTTTCAATATGACTTCCATCCACATC
>JABDQK010000345.1 GCA_013042255.1 Flavobacteriaceae bacterium
GGGATCTCGGAAGATTTCAACAGTAATTTTATTTACGAAGGAAATGATTATGCGGTCGTGGAAGCAGATGAATTCGACCGGTCCTTTCTGCAACTTGAACCTGATGTGGCCTGTATCACTTCTATGGATGCAGATCATCTCGATATCTATGGAAATCAGGAATCTCTCCAGAAATCTTTCAGGGATTTTGCCGCTAAGTTAAAACCCAACGGGAAACTGTTTGTGCGAAATGGCCTTCCCATACAGGGGATCACTTACGGCATTGAAGACGACTCTGATTATTGCATAAAAAACATCAGGATTGAACATGGTACCTACATTTTTGATTTGGGCACCCCTGACACTATTTTGAAAGGGGTGAAATTCAACAAACCTGGCAGGCATAACCTGTTAAACGGTTTGGTGGCTTTCGCAATGGCGATTCAGGCTGGTCCCCCGCTGGATCGCCTTGCAGAAGCATTAGAATCATTTAAAGGTGTTCAGCGAAGATTCTCTTATAAGATAAAGGAGGAAAATCTGATTTTTATCGATGACTATGCGCATCATCCAACAGAAATTGACGCTGTTTTTGAAGCGATAAAAGAGATGCATCCCGATACTAAGATCCTGACTGTTTTTCAGCCACATCTCTATTCCAGAACTCGTGACTTCCTTGAGGAATTTGCCACAAGCTTGTCAAAGTTTGACAGTGTTATCCTTCTGGATATTTATCCTGCCCGTGAAAAACCTATCCCCGGAGTAAGCTCCCAGGGATTACTGGATCTTATTCAAAATCCAAGGAAAAAGTTGATAGCAAAACATGATTTGGCAAATGAAATAATAGCACAAAATCCACAGGTCCTGGTAACTCTTGGCGCAGGGGATATCGGACTAGAAGTAGAATCATTAAAACAAGCATTAGAATATGAAAATTAATTGGAACTATATCAAGGTCTTGATTCTAATATTCTGTATAACAGGACTTTATGCATTCTCGAATAAAAGAAATCTCAAGAGACCCGTAAAGAAAATGGAGATCATTTTTGAAGGAGACAACAATTTATACCTGTCTGAGGATATGGTTAATAAATTGTTAATACAAAATTATGGTAGTGTCCTCAAGCTGGGCAAAGAAAAATTAGTTTTGAATACTATAGAAAAGGTCATTGAGACCCATGATATGGTAAAAAGCGCCCAGGTATATCTTACTATTGATGACAAACTTACATCTAAAATTTTCCAAAGGCAGCCCATAGGTCGTGTAGAGGGGATTAAGACATTTTACCTTGATGAGGAAGGTAAATCTATGCCATTATCCAGGCTGCATTCTGCCCGTGTGCCCATTATCACTGGAGAGATTACCGGGAAGAGTCTGGATGATGTTTTTGAAATATTGAAATATATCAACCAGGATGATTTTTTGCGTAAAAACGTAATTGGGATACATGTAGAGTCTGAGGAAAGGTATCAATTGAAGTTTCGAGTAGAGGATTTCATAGTTGACCTGGGAAATGTGGAGGATTTGGAAAAGAAATTTAAAAATTTTAAAGCCTTTTATGCCAAGGCTCTAAAGGATAAATCCCTGAGGGACTACGCAGTAGTGAATTTAGAATTTGACAATCAAGTAGTGTGCACTAAAATTTAAGACCATGGAACAAGAAAATTACTCAGTTGGCCTCGATATCGGAACCACTAAAATAGTGGCGATCATCGGTAAAGAAAATGAATACGGCAAAATAGAAGTACTTGGGATAGGTCGTTCCAAAAGTCTTGGCGTGCATCGGGGAGTGGTGAATAACATCACCCAGACAATAAAATCTATTCAGCAGGCCGTGGAACAGGCCGAAGCTGATTCCGGTCTTAAGATAGGATCTGTTGTCGTAGGTATTGCCGGACAACATATACGCAGTTTGCAGCACAGTGATTATATCACCAGGGCGAATTCTGAAGAAGTTATCAATGAAGACGACCTGGATAAATTGTGTAACCAAGTATACAAGTTAGTGATGTTGCCCGGGGAGGAGATTATCCATGTACTGCCTCAGGAATACAAGGTAGACGGGCAGGCTGAAATAAAACAGCCTATCGGGATGTACGGTGGACGCCTGGAAGCTAACTTTCATGTAGTAGTAGGGCAGGTATCCTC